>JAUNAK010000083.1 GCA_030527665.1 Eubacteriales bacterium | reverse complement strand
GCTTCGAATCCCGACTCTCCGACTTCCCGACAACTTTTGTTTTGATTTTCTTGGATTTGGTTGCTTCACGCCTCGGCTCTCAGAATTCCCGACAACTTTATGATTAATATCCCTTACAGACAGTAAGAATTATCCTGCTAAGCAAGCAAATGTCCTACTTTTCTTTGCATGCATAGCAGAACGATGAGAAGCACGCTTAGCGAGCTTCTCACGTCGTCGCGGCATTCGCCGAGTGTACAGGCAAGCCTGTCCGTTCGGCTCATTGCCTGCGCAAAAAAAGCAGGGCCGCCGTCACATATCACCATGATACGCGGCAGCGGCCCTGTTCTGCAAAAATAAATACTTAACTATTTATAACTATTCGCTTATTACTCGATACCGTGGAATTCGTATCCTGCGTCTACGACTGCCTTCTCAACTGCAGCTGCATCAAACTTATCGTTTACAGTAACTACTGCGTTATTAGCAGTATGGCTGGTTACTGCGCTGTCGATTCCTTCCAGTGCCTCAAGAGCCTTCTTTACTCTTGCCTCGCAATGCTGGCACATCATTCCTTCGATCTTAATTGTTTTTTCCATGTTATTGTTCTCCTTTGTATTGTTATTTATTTCTTCGATACCAATGAAGTCATAGCCGGCATCAGTAACTGCCTTCTCGACCTGCGCTGCATCGAATTTATCATTTACTGTTACCACGGCGTTATGCAGCTCATGGCTTGTTTCCGCACTGTCGATACCCTCAAGAGCTTCCAGTGCTTTCTTAACTCTTCCTTCACAATGCTCACACATCATGCCTTCGATTTTGATAATTTTCTGCATTGAAGATGCCTCAACAGTGTCGATGCTTCTGTTTTCTGCAGAATCAGCTGTTTCTGCAGCTTCCAGTCCCCTTTCTTCGTATACCTTTTCTTCATAGGGAAGTGCCTTTTTCCTGAGCGGACGATCCTTGGAAGCATCGTGGAGTTTAAAAAGATTCAGACGAAGTGCATTCATACAAACCGTAAAGCTGGAGATTGACATGGCTGCTGCTCCCCACATGGGATTCATCTCGATACCGCGATACAGACCTGCTGCGATCGGGATCAGAATAACGTTGTAAGCAAATGCCCAGAACAGATTCTCATGAATATTTCTTACGGTCTGACGGCTCAGACGAATGGCTGCACTTGCATCCGTCAGTCTGGAATTCATCAGAACAACATCGGCCGAATCGATGGCTACGTCTGTACCTGCTCCGATTGCAATACCCGTATCGGCTCTTGTCAATCCCGGTGCGTCATTGATTCCGTCACCGACCATGGCAACCTTTCCTCTTTCCTGCAGCTGTCGGATAACCGCCTCTTTTCCATCCGGAAGTACACCGGCAATGACTCTGTCCACACCTGCGATATCACCGATTGCTTTGGCAGTCTTCTCGTTATCTCCGGTCAGCATAACGACCTCGATACCCATTTTCTTCATTTCCTGAATGGCCTGCGCACTGTCTTCTTTGATTACGTCCGCAACGGCGATCATACCGAGTACTTTGCCGTCTGCAGCAAAGAAAAGCGGTGTCTTACCCTGCCCGGAAAGTGCATTGGCTGCATCTGCCAGCTTTTTGTCTACTCCGAAATGCTCATGAATGTATTTGAAAGATCCGCCGACGATCTCTTTACCGCCGACTTTTCCTTTTAATCCGTTTCCGGAAAGAGCCGCAAACTCTGTCACGGAAGCACCCTGTACGGAATGATTATCACCGTAGGCAACAACTGCAGATGCCAGCGGATGCTCGCTCATCTTCTCAATCGCATATGCATAATTTACAAGTTCTTCCTCTGTTACAGTCTCTGCCGGAAGGATATCGGTAACCTCCGGTTTGCCGGCTGTGATAGTTCCTGTTTTGTCAAGTGCCACGATCTGAACACGTCCGGTATTCTCCAGTGCTGTACTGGTTTTGAACAGAATACCGTTCTTTGCACCCATACCGTTGCCTACCATAATAGCAACCGGTGTTGCCAGTCCAAGAGCACACGGACAGGCAATAACGAGAACGGAAATGGCCCTTTCCAGTGCAAAAGTAACTTCAGCACCTGTCACAAGCCAGAACACGGCTACAACAAGGGCAATTCCAAGGATCGTCGGAACAAAAATTCCGGATACGGTATCTGCAATTCTTGCGATCGGAGCTTTGGTGGCTGCCGCGTCACTCACCATCTGGATGATCTGTGAGAAAGTCGTATCTTCACCGATCCTTGTTGCCCTGGCCTTGATGAAACCGGACTGGTTCATGGTTGCCGCACTTACGGTATCTTCTACTGTTTTATCCACCGGAATGGATTCTCCGGTCAGTGCCGATTCATCCACCGCGGAAGATCCTTCGATGATCACGCCGTCAACCGGAATACTTTCACCCGGACGTACAACGAAGAAATCTCCGGTTTCCACCTCATCGATATCCACCGTCACTTCCTGACCGTCTCTTACAAGTACAGCGGTTTTCGGAGCCATCTTCATCAGGTTCTTCAGTGCATCGGTCGTTCTGCCCTTGGACATGGCCTCCAGCGTCTTGCCGACGGTGATCAGACAGGGAATCATGGCTGCCGTCTCAAAATAGAGCTGGTTATGATAGATCTCCATAAGGTCAGCATTCGGGGTACCGGCGGTCAGCATAACAGTCATCTTGTAAAATACATACAGAGACCATGCAAAGGAAACGCCTGATCCCATTGCCACCAGCGTATCCATGTTCGGTGAACGGTGAATCAGCGTCTTAAATCCCGATACAAAAAACGCTTTGTTGATATACATGACAATGATTGCCAGAAGCATCTGTGTCAGAGCCAGTCCCATATGGTTATGATTCAGAAATCCCGGAATCGGGAAACCTGCCATATTGTGTCCCATCGTCAGATACATCAGAAAGGCAAGTACGATCACCGACTTCACAAGTCTGCGCACCAGTTTAGGAGTCTCATGATCTTTCAATGCCTCCTCTTCTGCCTCCAGCTTTGCTCTCTGGCTCTGCTTTGTCTGTGCCTCTGCTCCCTTCGGGGAAGCACCATAGCCCGCATCTTCAACGGCTTTGATGATTTCTTCTTTGGTCGCTGTTCCTTCTACCGACATGGAATTTGTCAGCAGCGAAACCGATACGGAAGATACGTTTTCCAGTTTGGATACGGCTTTTTCCACATGCGCCTGACAGGCTGCACATGTCATGCCGGTTACTACATATTGATCCATTGCAGTTCCTTTCCTCTCCGCGCAGGTCTCCCGACCTGCAGCGTCGCACGCGAATCATTTTCGAGATTCGCGATTTCAAAAAGTTACTAATAAAATTGCTTATTTCATCAGCTTCTGCAGAACATTGCAGAGCTCATCGATTGCTTCATCGCTTCCCGCACGTATATCCTCTGCCACACAGCTCCGGATATGACACTGCAGAAGCAGCTTGTTGAAACTGTTCAATGCGGAAGTAGCTGCACTGACCTGAATCAGAATATCCGGACAGTAGGCATCGTTCTCCACCATCTTCTCGATTCCGCGGATCTGACCCTCAACCTTCTTCAGTCTGGTAATCAGCGCCTTCTGCTCCTCGGAGGTTCGCTCCTTATGCCGGCTGCAATGCGGACATACCGCTGGCTCCTTTTCTTCCTGCTCCGTGATCAGATTCGAATTTTTCTCTTCTGCCATAGCTTTCTCTCCTTTTCATATACCCCATAGGGGTATCTATATGTATAAAATATACCCTGGTGGGGTATATGTCAACATCTATTTTATTCTTTTTCGCAGCAGGAGAACATCCACCGGACATTCTCTTTGCATGCATGACAACTATGAGAAGCACGCTTTGCAAGTTTCTAAAGTTGTTGCGGCGCTCCTCGAATGCTCGTACCGGCACGATATTCTCATCGCTGCTCACGCAAAAAACTCCGTACTTCCCTCAAGCGGGTTGTACGGAGTCTCTTTCGATCTAACCATATGCCGGAAACACTGAGGTAATTCCTTTATCACATTTTCTTCAGCACATCTTCCAGCACGGTCTGAATATTGCCTACAATAGCCATCCCTTTCTCTTCGATATCCTTCGGAACAAAATCATATTTGTCATTTACTGAGATATAACCGGCATCCGGAAGTATTTTTGTCAATTCCCAGAAGGGCTCCTGGATAAACATAGGTGTCATTCGACCGACACCCAGTTCCACAAAGAGAATCTTCTTATCCTTATGTCTCTGAACATAATCGGAAATCTTCTCATACTCTGCCTCATACTTCTTTCCCTGCAGAAAGTTGCCATAACCGCGTACCCATGGAAAAGCCTCTGCCCCGCAGTGCGGACATCTCGGAATCAGTTCTGTCGGAATACTGGTTCCTTCTCCCTGTGCTTCGATCATCGCTTTCACCGGTTCAACAGCATCCCATGTATCATCCGTGCAGCATCTGGAACACTGGAAGTATCGATGATCTCCCTGAATCTCCGCTACCCTGTCCTCCGGAAAGACCTTTACAGCCTGTGTATCCTGATTCGTTGTCAGAATAAAATAATCCTTTCCATCCAGAAGCTTTTTCAGATCCGCATAGGGTTTGCGAACCGGTGCGTTCTGTGTAGTGCTTAAAAACGTAGACAGATATGCCCATTTATCTTCCGGTCTGTTATAGCGATAAAAGGACCCTTCAAAGGCTCCCCGGAAGCCATATTTCTTAGCAAACTTTCCAAAATGCTTATAAAAGGATTCGGTCGGTTCATAGTAAAAGTCTCCCCCGCCTGCTGCCGACAGACCGGATGCTCCGCCGATTACGACACAATCCGCTTCTTTGACAGCCTTTGCAAAGGCTTCAATCTGTTCATTATATGGCAGCGGCTTTTTTGCTGAGAGCGGTACAGCCGTCAATCCGCCTGCATACAGGTTATAATGCCTGGAATAATTCATCTGTGTTTTCATTACCAAATCTTCGTAGCAGCTCATATTTTTTCTCCTTTACTTGTTAAGAAGTTATTGACAGTATGTACAGTTTTCAAGATAATCATTTCTAAGAATACTTTCAAGAACACATCCTCGAAAGGTGTATATTCCCTGACAGTTTTTTATTTATGTAAAGGAGTTTTGTTATCATGCCAAAAGAAAGAAAAACAGACAGACGCACCCTTTATACCATCAGCGCCATCAAGGATGCATTTCTGGATCTGAAAAGAGAACTGCCATACGACAAGATCAGCGTAAAACAGCTATGTGAAAAAGCCGAGATTTCCCGGGCAACCTTTTACCTTCACTATGACGGAATCGATCACGTACTTGATGAAGTTCTGGATGATGCACTGCTGTTCTCCGAAGGAGCAACCGGCAATGCCATTGATCTCATCGACATCATTCAGTCCGGACGCATCCAGTCTATCCAGGAAAACGAGGCCATCCTCCCTGCCTGCCAGCGCATTGCAGATTCTGATCGTTACCATGACCTTTTCATGGATCAATCCCTCAGCGAATATATCATCATGCGAATTTTTAATCACGAAAAAGCGACCGTCATCCCGGCCCTGGTCAAAAAAACCGGTCTGGATGAGGCCGCCGCTGAAATGATCTTCCGTTTTATGCTTCATGGCTCTTTCTATGTAAATAAGTCACTGAACTGGGAAAAGAATGACCGCTGGTATGAATTCCAGAAAACCCTCAGTGCCTTTCTGGATGCAGGACTGCGAACCATCAGCAGATAATATTCGCCCCAAATACAGGGTGCAAATATTATTTCCTGCTGATTGCCGATCGCAATTCGCTAAGGATCGGTCCCAGGTATCCATCCAGTCCGAAGGATCTCTCTTTAATGTTATCTGTGATGTAGATTTCTCCCAGATTAATGGTTACGTAAACAGCATTGGTCTCCTGTGCGGTCAGTCTCATAAGCGGTGCCTTAATGAGCTGATTTCTCCATCCGATTCCGAGTTCCAGAATCACCAGATTCTTTCCATGATACTTTGCAAGAAACTCCTGAAAAGCTTCCTGGACTCCCGGCTTTGGAATAAAATGATGTCCGGCAGCCATATTCGGTATCATCGCACCACCGCATTTCGGGCACCTGGGAATCAGGTCCGAAGGGACTTTCCCATCTACCTGTTTTACTGCCATTTTCTCTGCAAGCGCTGACCATTCATAACGCTCCTGATGGCAGCCATCTGCACACTGCATATGAAGCCAGTCTCCCTCTACTTCAAACACTTTCTCATCGGCAAAACCGGCTTTTTCGAAATGCTGCTCCCCGTTGCTGGTCACGACAAAGCAGTCTTTACCGCCAACGATCGCCCTTAAATCTTTCATTGCATCTGACGGCTCATAGTTATTACTGTAATGATTCACCATGCGGCTCCAGAACGCCCACATTTCATCCTCCGAAGGCCACTGCCCCAGCATTCCCGACAGCAGATTCTGAAGTCCGTATTTATCCTGAAAATCGCCAAACACCTCCTGAAACGCTCTGTTATTTGCAAACAGATGAATGCCTTCCGTAATGGATAATCCGTTGCTCGCTCCGATCAGTATGGCATCTGCCTGTTCTATTTTTTCTGCAATTTTTCTTATGTCATTCATCCCAAATTTCCTCCTGTTTCAGGCATTTACAGCGGATTTCTTTTCATAATCCCTCTCATAGGTACCATGCTTCATCTGTACCATCTGATCCAGCGTGTCCAGAATATCCACATTCAAAGCGATTGTCCTGTCTTCTACTTCCTTATATGGTTCCGGCTCCCCCATATTCAGGAATGCACATCTTGCATTCGGCCAGTTATATGTCATCTGAATAAACGGATGTTTAATAAATTCCGGAGTCATCCTTCCGATACCAAGTCCCAGGAAAAATACCTTGTCATTTGCGTGTTTTTCCAGATAAGCTTTGTATTTTTTTGCCTCTTTGTTCCAATACTCTCCATACTGGAAAATAAAAGATTTTACCCACGGTTCCATGACTGCACCGCACTTCGGACAATGCGGTACATCCTCTGTTTTCAGCTTTCCGTCCACGATTGCTGCATTCAGACGATGCAAGGTCTCCTCTGACGGATAAATCTCCTCACTGCATCTCCTGGAACACTGCATCCAGTGTGCATCCCCTTGAATTGTGAAGATTTTATTGCTGTCAAAAACCTTGGAGAACTGTGCGTCCTGATTTGTTGTGATGATGTAGTGATCCTTATGCTTCACCAACTCATAGAGATCGGTGTATGTTTTTCCGACTTCCAGATCCAGCATTACAGCTCCGGATCTGGCCATGTATGCCCAGCGTTCTTCATCATTTCTGTACTGATGATACAAAAGATCCCATGCACTTCCCTCATGATAGATCTTTCCGAAATCACCGAAGTGCTCCTCAAAAAACGGAGTATGCTTATTGTAATAGTCAAATCCATTGGCAGTACTCATTCCGCTGGCTCCACCGATCACAACGGCATCCGCCTCTTCGATCCAATCCAGAATCTGCTGCATCTTCGCTTCTTTTGTCATTCCTTTTTTAACAAATTCAAACATTCTCCTGTATCCTTTCCTATCCTGCTGTCAGTCTTTTTATTTTTGTGCTTTATGTATTTTTCTTTACACACTGTATGACTGTAAGATACAAAAAAAGAGAGGTGCCTGCAATGACACCTCCCTGGACTTTGTCTACTTCCAGACACATTTGAATTTTTGTAAATAATTAACCACCGATTTCATTGCATAAACAGGCACTGCTTCCTTCTGTTTGAAATTATAAAATAATAAAATTCATTTGCCTGATTATTCTTTCAGCTCAAGTTCATAAAACCGGTTCATCGTACTGTGTACCACACCGGCAGGGCGTTCGATCTCCCTGAATCCGTATTTTTCATAGATATGAATCGCAGCGACAAGATTCGTGTGCGTCTCCAGATATAAGGATCGATACCCCAGTTTTCTTACGCTTTGTTCTACCAGCCGAATCATTTCATAGCCGAGTCCCTGTCCTTTAGCAGTATCCGACAGATACAGCTTCTGCAATTCCGCACAGTTTTCTTTCCCGTCAAACTTTGCGAAACCAATTCCGCCGATTATTGTATCCTCATTTTGTTCATCCAAAACTACATAGTAGGCACGCTGCTCAGCATCCGATGCATAAAAATCGCTGAGATGGTCCAGACCCTCATCAAAATATGCAGTTCCTGGAATATCCAGCCGGTTCGCTTTCAAATTATCCCGTATTATTCTGGCAATTGCCGCATCATCCTGTGCAGTAATACGTCTGTAATGCATATCTGTTTTTCTCCTTCAGCAGCCAGCTTCCTCTCCATATTATCGAAGCGGTGCATAAACTTCACTTAAAAATTTCAAGTATTAAACGTGTCCGGAATACGTCCATCCATGATCCTCGTGATAAATCATCAATTTGGTCATGCCGCCGTCAATACAGATATTCTCTCCGGTAATGAAACCGGCCTTATCCGAGCATAAGAAGAGAACCATATTAGCTATGTCCATCGGATTTCCCACTCTTCCGGCAGGCTGCTGTTCCGCATCCGGTCCTTCATAATCCGTATAATCCGTATCGATCCATCCGGGAGAAATTGCATTTACACGTACTTTGCCTGCAAAAGAAACAGCCAGAGCATGTGTCAGTGCGGAAATGCCACCTTTTGCAGCTGTATAGCTCTCTGTCTGTGCCTGACTCATTCGATCTCTGGAAGACGAGATATTGATAATCGATGCTCCTTTTGAAAAATACGGTGCAAACAGTTTGCTGAGATAAAACGGAGCTGTTACACCGACTGCAAGTGCTTTTTCAAATTCTTCATATGTACACGCATCGATTCCCTTCATAATCGGGATTGCATTGTTCACCAGCACATCCACCTGACCGAATTCCTTAATTACCTTTTCTGCGAAGGCGTGCAAAGTCTCTTTCTTCCCGATGTCACCTACAAAATATTCATTCGGCAATACGTCAATGATGCAAACATTTGCTCCCGCCTTTCGAAATTCTTCGCATATGCATTTACCGATTCCCTTTACCCCGCCCGTAACAACTACGGTCCTTCCGTTAAAATCCATATTCTAATCTCCAAATATTAAATTCAGAAATGACACAACTACTTTGTAAACATTGCATCATTTTTTGCCAGAAGATATACACAGTACTGATTCATGCTGATACCTTCTCTCTTTGAATGCTCTGCAAGAGCTCTATGCAAGCTGCGTGGAAGCCGAAGTTTGAATTGCCCTGAATAATCTTCCAAAGAATTCGGTTCCGTAATACTTACTCCTGATTCTATTGCAGCTTCAAACCATGCTCGTTTTGCATCCCTTGCATTTGCTATAGCTTCCTCAACAGTATTTCCTACCGTCAAGCATCCCGGCAAATCAGGAAACGACACAACAAAACCACCTTCTTCTGTATCTTCCACTATTTCCATGCGATATGGCATTTTCATGTACTCATTCAATGTTTTCACGATGTTTTTCCTCGCTCTCTATTACCTGTTTTACCATTTCGACATATACCTTTTTTATCGGTTCATGTTTAGGAATCGTAATTGGCATACAACCCTCTTTTCGAAATGTAAAATGACTGCTGCCTCCCTTTGGCGAATTCATTTCATATCCATAACTTTCCAATATCTTACGCAATTCATCAAAGCGAAGTTCCTTCGATAGTGTGCATATTTTCTTTAACAGCTTATCCCAACATGACATTATTAATTACTCCCTAAAATTATATTGCGGTGTCATATATGGTGTCAATATTTAAAAACAAAATCTGTTCCGATCGCTTTTTTCATTCCTCTTATTACCTATATCAACGAAAACTATTTCAGCTTATTAAGTATATCTATATTGTATTCTTTCGCCATTTTGCATTCAAGTAGTATAAACATTAAACCCGGTTACTCTGTAAGCCTACATCCAAAAAGTACAAAAAAATGGCCTTACCGACTTTTCCAGTAAAGCCGATAAGACCATTTCTATTTAATATTATTCCTCTTTCCCCTTTTCAAACTCCGCAGCCACCTTTTTCAGCAGCTCACGAATTTCCAGATGCTGCGGACATACCTTCTCGCATCCGGCACATCCGATACAGTCACTGGCTTTTCCGTGGCCGTCAACTGTCAGGATGGCATTATAATAAAAGACTGCATTCCAGTCATTAAAAACATTCTTGGAATTCAGACATGCAAAGAGATCCGGGATACGAATTTCCTTCGGGCAGTGATTCTCCTCCACGCAGTAATGACAGGATGTACACGGAATCATATCCAGACCGGCAAAAACTTCGCAGACATCCATAACCGCCTTGTGTTCAGTTTCATTGAGCGGCCGGAACTCTTTCATATACGCCGTATTATCCTTCAGCTGTTCCAGATTGCTCATTCCGGAAAGAACCGAGCACATTCCCTCGAAACCTGCCGCAAAACGAATCGCATAGCTTGCATTGGAATAAGATGTTCCTTCTGCAGCATTGCATTCGTCAAAAATTTTCTGCGCAGCTTCCGGCAGTTTCACCAGATTTCCGCCTTTAACAGGCTCCATAACAAGTACCGGCTTTCCATGTTTTCTTGCCACTTCATAGACCTTGCGGCTTTCCACGGAAGCAGACTCATAATCCACATAGTTAAACTGGATCTGCACGATCTCAATCTCCGGGTAATCGGTCAGAATCCGATCCAGTACGGCAGCCTTATCATGGAAGGAAATGCCGACATGATGAACCTTGCCTTCTTTTTTCAGTGCAAAAGCCGTTTCGTAGGCATGGCACTTTTTGAATTTTTCATAGTTCGTTGCATTCTGTGCATGCATCAGATAGAAGTCAAAATAATCGACGCCGCACCATTCCAGCTGATTCTGAAAAAACGGACGGATATCCTCTTCTTTTTTGAAATACTCTTCGGTAAGTTTATTCGTCAAAACATAACGATCCCTCGGATAACGGCTGGTCAGCCCGTCACGGATGGCGAGCTCTGATTTTCCATCCAGATAGCCGTGTGCGGTATCAAAGTAATTGAATCCCTCACCGATAAAATAATCCACCATTTCCTTAAACTGCTCCAGATCCACCTCACCGTTTGTCATCGGCAGACGCATGCAGCCAAATCCAAGTTTTTTCTTTACTTCTGAAAACATACATATCCTCCCATACAATTCCTGATTACTCTCTTATGAATACCTTCCTGCACACTGTTGAAATACGAATATTTCTGAACTAGCGATAATCGATCACATTCGCTCCCCCATACAGAGGAATGGAATCTATATCTACATAATACTTTCTCGGATTACCGGAATCAACATAGATGGCTGCCGACTGCCCGACGTATCCTTCTCCTGGGTTCCAGCAGTTTCCGCTTCGATATAAAATTACGCTTCCTGTGTACGGATCCCGATATTCGCAGTTCAGCCGGATCGGGTGCCGGCCATTGACGCTGACATTGTAATTGATCTCATATCCGGTCACCGCTGCCCGGATCTGCTTTCCGGTTTCCAGAAGCTTCTGCTTCTGCTTTTTCTTCCGAACACAATAGACCAGAAAGCCAATACCAATCAACAGAAACGGTATCCCGATCACGCAGAAAATGAAGCTCATCAGATGCCCGAACAGCTCTGTTCCTATCGGTGAACGCATCTCATATAGAAAAAGCAGCACGCTGATTCCTACAAATATCGTACCAAGAATCGTAAATATAATTCCTATGAGCCACTGCGCAAAATTCCCGTCACGCTTCATATGCTTCCTCCCCAATGGATAAAACGATACTATATATCTCAATATAGAACAGCATAAAATGATTTTCAATTGAGAATATCATTCCATTCAAAAATGGCCTTACCGACTTTCATAACAAAATTCGATAAGACCATTTCTATTTCCATTATTCAAATTCAATTACCTTTATTTTGCAAACAGTGATAATGGCTTTTTTACGTTCTTTTAAGCGTATCTTTTTGATACGTTTTTCATTTAATTCATACCGTTCAAATCGTGGTGTACCCAAAATGTACCCAAGCAATATTACTGCAGATGTCTTTGCATTAATCTTGTATGAATATCCGAAGCTCCATATAAGACATCAGTAACTGTTACAATACCTGGATCTATAACATAACAGACAACATAATTATCTACTATCATCTTATGTATTCCCATGGAATGCTCTGGTTCTGTGTCGAACAATGAAAACTTCTCTGGAAAAGATTCTAATGTAAGTATTTCATCTGCAATACGATTATACTGTCCCATGGCATTTTCTGGTGACAGCAATACCTCTGCGATGTATTTATATATCTTTTCCATATCACCTAGGGCTTCATCCGTGATTTTAATTCTATATATTTCCATCACGAATGGCTCTCCCTAAATTTAGCAAATG
>JAUNAK010000082.1 GCA_030527665.1 Eubacteriales bacterium | reverse complement strand
CTGTCGCTTTCAGCTTCGGCGGTTTCTGCCTCTTCGCTGCCGCTTTCAGCTTCGGCAGTTTCTGCCTCTGCATCCTCTGCGTCAACGCTTTCACCGTCTGCAGTTCCGTCATCCGGCGCTTCACCGGCCGTCATTTCCTCTGCATTTTCCGTGTCACTGCTCTCATTGGAATCTTCGTTCTTATTCTCCGATGCTCCGGCATCTTTTATGCCGGCTGCTTTGGAAGTTTTCTTCTTCTTTTTGAAGAGCCCCTTGAACCAGTCAATGATGCGTCTGAGGAAACATTTTTTCTTCTGCGGAGCAGATGGATCTTCTTCATACGGATCAAAGACAACTTTTTCTGCTTTTTCAGAATCACTGTCCTTAGCATTCATACTTTCGAAGATCTGTTCATCATTCCAGGACAGATAATCCGAAATGATCTGGAATATACGATTGATATTACGTTCTACAGCAATCAGCAGTCCGATATCCAGCTGACTGTCTTCTACAATATAAATACATTGTTCAGAATTATCCACTCCATCGGCCAATGTCAGATTATATGTCAGCGGCGCATCATAGCTGCCGGCGGTAATTGCGGAAATGAACGGCTGATTGTCTGCAAAAAGAGTAACAAATACTTCATTAAGCAGATTGGTCATCGTCATTCTTACGGAATCCGTAAATGTATCCCCAAACCTGGAGAAATCCAGTTTCAGGATCTGCTTGTGATGATACTCACGTGTCGGCACTCCGTTTACCTTTACCAGATCACCATGATCAAAATCATTGTGTGCATGCAGGCGCCAGTATCCCGGTGTCTCTACGCTGAAATCCGCATACTGAAAATGAATATCAATATTATTGATCGTTTTCAGTGCTCCCATCGATGAAGAATTTTCCATACTGTGGATCGTATAGTTGCGGATCTGTCTGTAGGACAATCTTCCGTTGATATGCTCCGATGCTCGTCTTACAAGAATACGGTTATCCGCAGCCGTTGCGATCATCTCATAATATTTACCGTTCAGTGTAAAGAACTGTCCCGGGAGATATTTCTGATATACATGTCCCTTCAGCTCCGTACCGATGTAAATATCCTTGCTGTCCTGCTCGGCTATGTAGCTTGCATTCTGCAGATCATCCAGAATGAGCTGAGCAAATACCGTATCCTCAATCGTATATACACTTTCGAATGTACCGCTTTCCACGGAATATGCACGCTTGAAGAGGATCGTTGCCTCCTTTTCAAAGCATACCTGATTTCCGCTCCGATTTTTAACGGACAGGATCGGATTTCCTTTTTTATCCGTATCCGAACCGCTTCCGAAGATAACACAGATCTCCTTCCAGATCTCGGAAGCAGGATCCTCTGTATCAATGTTCAGCATGACCATCTGCCGATTCAGTATTTCTTCCTTCACAGAATCAATACACATCAGCAGGCAGAGCGAAAGAATCGCATTTCTTTTTGTCCTTGCATAATCCGCAGTAATATACGGGATCGCCTTTGCATCTGCAGTAAACAGATCCGTATTGGCAGCCATATATTCACGAAGCATGTATTCGGACGAAATTACGTTTACAAATCCCTGCTCTTCCGCAATGGTTGCAAAGTTTCTTCTGGTTTCAAAAAGGTTGTTTCTATCATCCTCTACGGTAACATAGGAATAATCGCTTACCCGCTCATTGCACATATTGAAGGACGCCTGATACAGCTTGTCGAAAATCTCCTGATTGGTCGGAAGCTGTGCATAATCCAGCAGATCATAATAATACTGCTTGGCGATCCAGTGTGCATCGAGGACGGGGAAGGCGTCTCCGCCGTACCATATCGTCCGTTTTACCTGGTTTTTCAGTGCTGCAAAAGAGAGCTCTGTTCCCATACCCAGATATCTGGATGCACCGGGAATCAGCCTGTGCTGCAGATAATCCCCATCTGCTGTCCAGTACATATAGGAGCTCATTCCATGCGGATATTCCGTTGCCGAAACCTCCGTGATATTTGTCATCAAAATGTGAGACAAAGCATCGACCAGACCGTCGCAGTTTCTGTCTACAGAGCAGAAAGTTACTGCCCGCTCCTGTCCACAGCATTTGATCAGAAGATTCAAGCCGATCTGCGCCGTTGTTACCAGCAGAGAAGGCTCTACGACCATTACAAAAGATACTTTCCGCAGGAATGGCAGATTCTTTTTATGAATCTCCAGATCATGTACACCGGAACGGGAAATGATGCCGATTTCCGGCAGTTCGTCTTCATTATTTACCTGATCGCTCAGAACCGCCGTCTTCCAGAGATCCGGAATGTTGGATACCTCCTTCATTCCTTCTTCGACCCACTGCTGCAGATCCGCCTCTGTACCGTGACGTCCCAGCACGATCAGAACCTTACCGCCGGTAAGCAGCTCACGGTTCATTGCATAGAACACATACGGATTCAGTTTTGCGTAAAACGGTGTATTAAATAACAAACTCTTTCCGACCGCGAGATCGTATCCGGAACGAACATAATCCACATTCGGTTTTAATCCGTTCTCCATCTTTCTCTTGATGAAAAGAGCATAGTTATTGCCTACATGTCCGCCATTCTCCCTCAGATCAGACAAAACGTCTTCGATCGCCCCGCCTTTGATACTGCCGTTGTTTACTGTAGTACCGTCAGCAGATAATTTGTCGCCAAATAAAGCCTTTAAAGGCTTTCTGATCAGTGGATACATGACAATATGTCTGGAATTATCCGCCTGCATCGTAAGGCTGGATTTTTCCTCGTATTTTTCCGCCCCGTCAATGAAGAAAGCAATTTCTCCGAGAATGATCACGGCAAAAACAGGATAAAACGGAGCACTGATCAGCTCCTTCATGCAAAGCCAGCAGGAGATCATGAGTGCTGCTCCGGAAAGAATGCAGCCTCCATAATAGGCTGTTTTTACAAATTTGCGAGCCTGTCCGTAATGCGGCTTGATATACCAACGGACATCCATATCGTCATACGCATAGAACAGACTCACGATCGTACCTGCAAGTGTATTTCTATATACTCTTCGCTTTCCCATCGCCAGTGTCAGTATTCGTTTCAGGATGATATACGCCAGCAGCGCAGCGGAATTGAATACCACCATGGTGAAGTATATGCCCCAGGAATTATACAATCCGCGAATATACTCCCCGACGAATCCAAGCCGCACAAGATCCAGCAGCCGGGTAAGCCGCAGGACTTTTTCTGTCAGGAAAGAAGACAGACGATCCATAAAAACGATCAGCACAATACTGTATACAAGCGCCAGAAGCGGCATCAGATACTGCTGATGCCTGCTTTCTTTTTTGACATTCGCCTTGTTGTTCAGAACCATGAAAAGTACAAAGGGGAGGAAGGATACTGCCAGTACAATGAAAAACATATAATTACTTTTCATATAACTCCTCCATTCGTACTGTAATTCGAGTAATATAGCTTGACGGCACCGTCACATAATTACCGCTGTTGATAAATTCGATCTGCCTGCTGTCTCCGGCAAGGAACGGCGCCGGATATGTAAACTCAGCTTCCTGATCAAAATCATAATCATACGGATGCGCCATTGCATCATCACAATATGCTTTGCCGCCAAAGTAATCGCCATAATCCTCGGCAAGGTATGCGCGTTTTTTCCGAATATCCTCCTGGTGTTTTCTGCGGATCCGCAGCCCTTTCGTATATTCGTCAATATTTCTGTCTGCAAAATTCTGTACAGAATATCCCTTGCGCACAGTGCTGGACGCACTTAAATATCTGGAAACCTTATTTAACGATCTGTGAATATCGCTGATGATTCCCTTCATCTTCTCATTATAGTCTCTTACCGCATTGATCAGAGAAGAGCGCAGTAAGAAAAGTGAAACAAACAGAATGACCGCCAGTATTCCAAGCATCGCAAGGCTGAGTATGACGGCTGTTATTACTGTATTTCTGGTACCGCGGTTGGAAAATACAAACGGTAAAAAGCAGAGCAGATAGGTCATCAGACAGAAGGCTCCCAGCCCCAGTGCGGTTTTCTTTGTCATTCGCGTTGCTATGACCTTCTGTACATTGTCTGCTTCCTGTTCGATGTACTGTGTATACTGCGACAGATCACTCAGATCCGGCGGTATCGAATCCACCATTTCGTTTTCCTTATTTTCCGTATAATCCCGGATGTCGTTCATCTGGAATGGTGTAAGCCGGCTGATATTTACATCTGTGATCTCACTGCTTCTCTGCATTTGAGATACACTTTTTTTTACGGATCTTGCCTGCTGCTTTACGATATACTCCAGTGATTTCTGCGAAATCATATAGTCCCGGTTCCATTTATGGAATTCGTCTTCCGGACGGTCAAAAAACAGACCGTAATCCTGTTCTGTATAGACTTTATCCGTATCGCAGGAAGGATCCAGCAAAACCGCGATGTCTTCCGATGTACAGAACATGTTCTCCGCTGCCTTATCCGTCAGCTCGCCGGGAATCTCGCTTTTTATCCGCTCCATCTCATTATCAATTACCTCTGAGGTGGCTGCCAGCTTTCTGTCATACGAAGTGACAAGTACGCTAAGCGGAGTATCATCGTTTTCTGTTTCCAGCAGATACAGATGCCGTGCGTGCATCGCACTTCCCGGTATCGGATTTGATGCGAAGATCAGCACTGATGCCAGAAAACGGATATAATCACCCCGGAAATTCCGATGTGTCTGCGGCAGAAGATCAAGTACCATGAACCGCATTTTATCGAAATACATGTTTCTGTCCGCGAACTGGGAATACTCGTTGTCTCCCCGTTCCTTCCAGTAGACCTCCGGATCAAAAAATCCCCGATCGGACGTACGAATCGAAATACAATGCATTTCTGTCGGATACGCAATATTCAGTCTGCCGCTGCCGGTAAACTCTCTGCGCAGGTTTTCCTTCATTCGGAGTTCATCTTTATATTGATTTCGCTCCAGATTTTCCAGCCGGGCATTCGGTTTCAGATCATCTCTTCCAATCTTCTCCATGACCCAGTCATGAACGTCCTGCTTTACCAGTGCATCACTCAGAATATAGTCCTCCGGCTGAAAGCACAGCCATGTGGCCAGCTTCTGCAGCGGATATTCCAACGCATTTTGAAAAATCGTTTTCTTTACACTTGTTAATTTCTCAAAATACGCTTTCCAGGAGTTCTCCCACTCTTCCAGCGATTCATTATCCTCCGGCTGCCGCTTTGGTTCCTCCAATGAAGCAAGTGCACTGTGATCTACAACATCAAAGGGATTCTGTCTGCCGACCATCTTCCCGCTGCAGCTGTTGATCACCACTGCCCGCCAGTTTTTTCTCCGTCCTACAACATCCATAAGATCCGGGACAGAATCCAGCAGACTCTGCCCCGAAGTATTCCAGTAACAAAACGCAAGTTCCTTGTTTTCCAGAAACGGCTCAAAAAACAGTCTGTTTTTCTCACGAATGGCATCAATATGTTCTTTTTCAGCTATTAAAACTGTGAACAAATCGCTCACCTCCGTTTCTCTAAAATATTATTCATTTCCACTTTCCGCAAACTCTTTTGCCACCTTATCCAGCAGAGCCTCATAATCCTCCGGTTCCGGAGCAGACAGAATGACTTCTCGAATCTTACGCTGAATAATGTCGATCACAACATTCTCGCTGGCTACCGGTGCACGAAGGTACTGCTGATAGTAATGGTAATTCCGTTTCAGCAGATTCAGTTCATCTGTCAGACGGGTGCAGAGAACAAACTTCACATCCTCTGCCTTTTCCCACTTGGAATATTCCTCACGGAACACGTCGATAACCGCTTCAACCATGGCTGTGATCTCGGAAATGTATCTGGCTGAATTCGGAAGGGAACAGTAATACATCAGCGGAATCGCGAACAAGCTTGTGGCATTTTCCACATATTTCTCGCCGTCATCTTCCATTTCCATCGGATTCTCTTCTTTTTCCTGCAGTTTCCCACGCTCGAGTTTATTCCTGCGAAGTTTTTCTTTCAAGTCTTCCAGACTCTTCTGTGTACCGTAAAATCCATCAAACTGATGCGGATTCTCTACATCGCGGATCATTGTCAGCAGATTGAATCTGGCCATATCCCGGAAGAATTCCGTATTCTCATAATCGCAGTTTTTGGCCTCGCTCATGGCTCTCTTGCGGCTCTTGATCAGACCGATATCCTCTACGACCTTGGAGTTTACATACAGAGCATCCAGGATCTCATAGAACTCATCACACAGTGTGCCGTTCGGAACGACCAGCTCTACGTCACGGTTTTCAGAATTTCTGTACATGAAAACTTTCTTGCCGTTTGCCACTGCCGACAGCGGACGCTGCTGAATGGCCTGATGGATCAGACCGTAGATAAATGCCTTGTGTACTTTCTTGATCACCTGTTTCTGATACTCGAAATCCAGTTCCGGCATACTCTTGATCGAATCCCATTCCTTATCGATATGTGTGGAAATAGCGGCATTCTTGGTCGAATCCGGTCCGATCAGGCGTGCATAATCGCTGTACGCTTTATGATAGGTTCCGGCATTCTTTTTACCGGTCTCGGTCTCATACGGAGCAGCAAATTTCTTCATCTTGTTCGGTGTCAGATTATACAGTGCGTTGTAGAAATGGATCTCATATTTCGATACGGTATCCACTGCCTCGCCGTTCGGGATCAGATCCTTCACACGGAATTTGCGGTTATCCAGAAGAGCCTTGTTGTAAGCACATACCTTGATTTCTCTCGGCTCTTCATTCGTTGCACGCTGCACGGAAGGAGCTGCGATACGGGCACCCATTGCAACAACTTCCATAATGTGACGTTTTGCATCGGCAACAGAAACCTGCTCAAATACCTGCGTATCTCCACCATTCTCACTGCGCAGACGGATGCGTTCCTTCAGTCTCTGCTCCAGTTCGATCGCACCGATAATGTCCTTATCGATATCATCACAATGCTCACGAACGCTGTCTCTGAAGTATCCCATCAGAATATCATCAAAGATATTTACACGACGATCCTCATCGATAAAGCCTTCGCCGCTCTTATCCAGTTCCATCTTGAAGATGGCATTATTCTTTACTGCATCAAAGATTCCGCCGTTAATCTCCGAATTCAGCATGGTCGTTTCCTTCTGTGCCTTCATCAGAGAATATTTACTCAGCTCCTGCAGCAGTTCTTCTGTTGCGCAGATATTTACGAAGGAATCGCCTTTTTTATACTGCAGCTCATCCACCATATCGATTTTTTTGCGGCTGAGATCTTTTACTTTATAAACGAAGGTGTTGAAGAAGGTCTCAAACTGCTCGATATATGCCTTTACATATACGTATGCTTTTGCATATGCCGCATGCACGGCTGTCTTTTTGCAGTAATCCTCCAGTGCCATGAAATATCCCGGAACATCCTGTGTTGCCTCTTCATTCAGTTTCTTATATCCCTTCAGCTTATCAAGCAGTTTCGGTTCTTTTTCCAATTCCGCCAGTTCTTCTATGCCGGTGACCGTCTGCTTTGAAAACTTGAACTTATACTCTTTCTCTTTGAAAGATGTAATAGTATCCTCTGCCTGAATATGACTTGTAGACCGAACAGCCTTTTCACATTCCTCCAGCAGACGATACAGAGCATAACGGGCTGCACACGGATGGAAGACCTCGCCCTGTGCGTTTTTGATCAGACTTTCAACACTATAGGTATCATTGATCACCGTAGTCTTCTGATCATTGGTATACAGAGCCTCGACCCAGCGGCCGACGATACCTTCAACGATCGGGCTTCCGTCTTTGCTCTTTGCTTCAACGATATTTCGATATGCACTCAGAGCATCGATTGCATCTGCGATCGTATCGTCACCCTCGCCGAATGTCACGCCGCTCTCATAATGTTTTGCTGCATTATAAATGGATGTGAAACGTTTGTCAGCCAGTACAACACGATATACCTGATCCTCAAAGCTCTTCTTGAAACGTTTGATTCTGGAATCCAGGTCATCCAGTTCATAGGTATTGTTCAGATCTCTGGAGAACGGATCCTTTGCATTATGCAGACTGTCACAGTATACCTTTCCGTCGGAATCCCAGGTGGACATCGGAACGCCGCGCTTTTTCTGCTCTGCCTTATAGCTCTTTACCGCATTATCATATTTGGTCCATTTGGTAGCATCACCTTCACCGCCGATACTGTCAATGGCAAGGTCATAGGATACATAATCCGCAACCTTCTCGTAAGGATAACGGATGACACCTGCACCGACGCCGCCGAAACGGTTGCGGCCATAGTTGCCCGGTTTGGTCATTTCCTTAATGATATTATCCTCAACAGAAAATGCTTTCTTCTGCATCGGACCGATGTTCTGCTCATACAGTGCCTGTGCAGCCTGCTCGATATACTGTCCGATACTGATCATCGTACTGTCTTCCGCATCCTGACCATCCATCAGGAAACAGAAATCCATTGGAAGCAGGGACAATGTCTTCTGCTTGTCGGAACCGGCAATTGATACATTCACCTTCAGATTACGGAACTGTTTCAGATCCTCATCCAGATCAATAAATCCGGATCCTTTCATCATAAAAGCATTCAGCTCTTTGATCGTCGCATATGCATTACGAGCCTGGCTGTCACGCTCTGTCTGGGAATCGATAACACTGTCCAGTGTTTCCGGAAGCAGAACCAGAGAACGAACGATCAAACTGGTGTTGGGATATTTTTCCTTCACATAATCACGGATAAACATACTGAGCGGGAGAAGGATTCCGGAACCGGTACCGCCGGATGCCGTTGATGCGATAACAACACGCATCGCCTGCTTCATATCCTTACCGGTCTTGCGGAACAGATCGTCGATCGCATCATATAACGGACGGATCTTGCCTGTTTTGATCGTTGAATTCAGTGCCAGTCGGGAAATCGCACGAACCTGACCTGCACCCTCGGAAACGGTTTTGTCATACATAACCGCATTCTTCGGAAACCATTTCTTACGAGCATCCTCATCATAATCCAGATAGCTTCCTACCGTCTGTGTATTAGATGTCTGCACCCAGTAGATCTTTGTTCTTCCGTTTGCAACATCCGACAGATCATTCACATTGGTATCCAGGCACAGAAAATTGATGTTTTCCTTTTCTTCCGGTGCACACAGATCAGCGACCTTTTTCACGATCTTGCATCCGGTTCCGCCTACACCGACAAATAAGGTGGGGGCTGCGACTTCATTTGGTTTTAATTTTTCTGATTTAGGTTCCATGTTTTTCTCCCTCTCTCTTTATTTTTTCTTATTGAAATTTAATTTTGCTCTAACTGCAAATGGTTTCTGCACACCGCCGCTGAGCATCATTCCCGAATAACTCACCACATTTCCATGTCTGAGTGTGAACGGCTTATCACTCTTGGGCACTCGTTCCAGTTTTCCATCATCATTCAGCATATATTTGACACTTCCGATCATGGCCTCCTGAATCGTCACATTTCCCTGCTTGCGTACGGAAGAACTGGTCACCTCTGCACTGCGGCGTTTCTGCGGCTTTCGCAGATAGCTCTCGCTTCCCGGCTTCACATCCATGGAAAGACCGAATTTTACCCCTGCATATTTGCTGTTGACGATCATTTTTTTACCTTCGATCTTACCCAAAAATGTCGTAGCAGTCGTTCCGTCTTCTCCGTCAAATGTCAGACTGCATTCTTTTCTGTTCAGATGCATTTTTTTCGGAAGAACCTTGATGTGAAGAATGATCAGGATAAGCAGCAGGAGCAGAAGAAGCAGGAGCAGAGAAATTGCTCCGATCACCCAGCGCGGGATCTTGCTCAATGTAACAGAATGCGATTTTTCTGCCACTGCTGTCTTTCCGATCGGATCGGTATACTGAGCCGTTGCTTTGATCTGATATTTTCCTTCCTTTACACCGCCTGCCGAAAGTAGCCGGATGCTGTAGGAAGAATCTTCTTCATTGGCAGTGACCGTATAGTCCAGTCCGTCACCATCCACCTGCAGATTTACTGCCTGAAGCTCCTCCGAAGGAAGCGGTGCACCGTTCAGCAGGAGCTTTACCTCGATCGGCTTGCTTTCATCCATCTTTGAAATGACGATGTAATCCTCCGGAACCGTCATCTCCATCTGCAGCTGTTCGGCGTAATCCTCAATCGAATAATTGAGCTGTGCCATCGCTTCTGCAGGCTCACATCCCTCTGCCGAATACACTGCCTGAATGGGAACCGCACATTCTCCGCATGCCGTATCCAGCGGAGTTTCCGGATTCTTGTAATGCAGAGAAAGCTCATAATGATCATCTCTGAATTCTGCCTGAATATCGGCATTGCTTACACCCGGATCCCATTTCAGTTCCGTTCTCTTCAATTCATCACCGCTCAGCGGTTTTCCCTGGTAGTAGACCTTCGCCTCATAGGGAACACCGGATTCCAGATCCTCCAGTGAATATGTGTCGGCTCCGGCTGATATCTCCAGCTTCAGTTCTCCTGCCGGACGAGGTGCGATCTGCACACCGTCCTCCGGCCATCCGAAGTCGGATGCATCCTTGGAGATCACATAGCCTCCGAGGAAGGTAACCGTCAGATTGGCATTGAACGAGTCATTTACCTTCAGAGGTATCAGAACTTCGCCGCTGCTGCCGTCATATTCGATGGGTGTTTCTGTTCCATTAACAACATAACTGCCCTGATAATGCGGATTTCCCAGAAGATCCGAGGAGATCAGCTGACCGGTCTTGGCATCCTTCATTCCGAATGCAACCTTATAATTTCCCTCATACAGAGCAGAAGGATTCACTTCGCTGCCGGCTTCATCCGTAAACACGAATTCCAGATCTGCATTCGGTTCATAATACACTTCTATGCTCGCTGCTTCGCCGGAATACTCGATCGTGTAGCTGCCGGCATCGCAATTCTCATAGGTGACCATCATACCCTGCAGGGTTTCATCTGCCTTTTTGCCGTCTCTCTCATTTCCACAGCCCTTCGTTCCGAACTTTGTCGTCGTTTCGCTTACCTTCCCGTCAACAGCACCGGAAGCATTGCTGAGCTGCAGACCGGAAACATTTTGTCCCTGCACAAAAATGATCAGCTTGCTCATGGAGATATCGAAGTCGATCGTATTGCCGGATATATGATTCTCCGGAAGCGTATCACGTCCGAAGATCCGGTTGCACATTCTCGTCAGTGCCAGCGGAACATCTGCGCTGTCCGGTGCTGCTTCTTTCACAAAATATTCGGAAGGTTCTGTATTGGGAGTATCCTGTTCTCTGCAGATTCCCAGATACATGACTCGCAGCCCCTGGTCGATCAGCTTCTGAAAACGCTCATCCAAAGCCTGCTTGGTCCGGTCGTTCGACATTTCCGTTCCGTTATTATGAAACTTTGCACCATCGGTAAGCACGATCAGATATTTCTTATCGGCATTTTCTCTCTGTACCCCCTCCGCCGCAGAATCGATGGTTTCGATCGGTGTTCCGCCTGCTCTGGGCGTATAGTTCTCTCGAATCGTACTTGCCTGACTCGAATCCGTTATTCGATACGGGCTTTCCATGGAATAGGTCTGCCCGTTTACTTCCATCGGATGCATGGGATAGATCAATAAGGTATCTCCGGCATTAAGCATGGAAGCAAATACCTCCATCGCATAGGTTGCCTGGCACCATGCTTTGTTTCCGCCGGCATACATGGATCCGGAATTATCAAAAACGATCGCAATGGCTCTAGTCTCCGTTGTCTTTGCATAGGTTGTCTTTGCCCCTCCGCTCAATGTACAGATCAGAAGTACCAAAGTCAAAAATAATGCACTAATTCTTCTCTTCAAAAAGAATCACCCCTTTTGTTAGATTTTATTATCAAGCTGTCACCATTCTTCCTCATTCCTTTACGAACTTTGTTCCGCCGATCGTGATCGTCTTTCCGTCTTTTTCAAAACTCTCAGACCACTCATAGCTCAGGTTCAAAAGGCTGTACTTGATCTTAATCTCTCCGTCCTCAATATGATATTCACCTTCCGCATTAATGCCAAAGGCCGACATCTCGACAATATTATCCTTTTTAAATGTGAGACTTTGTTCGATCAATCCATCCGTACACTTGTACGTACCGGATAATTTGGTTGCGCATGCAGACAGGGAAACTGCTAACAGACATACCAGCAGCAGCGCAGTCAAACGCTTAAATCCAGTTTTCTTTTTCATTTCTTTCCTCCCTCTATTAAAAGAATGATTTAACAATACACCTTTCTGTCATTTTATCGTGTTTTTTCTGACAGATGGCAGATATCCCATGATGACTGGCATATACGTTTCTTCCTGATTTACGGTTTTTCTTCCTATTTTCTGTATATTTTTCTCAATTAACTTGAAAATCCGCCATTATTTTCAGCAAATATCTACACAAAACTATACAGACAACCGTTTATCTTGTCAATATTCTGTCAATAGCACGTTTTG
>JAUNAK010000081.1 GCA_030527665.1 Eubacteriales bacterium | reverse complement strand
TACGGTAAGGAAAGCAGCGGCTTTATTTTTCGTTATCGCACTTTTTCCATATAGATTTTCCATATACTTTTTCTATGAAGTTCTTCTGAACATCCTCGGATCGGATCTATCATCCCTGCACATTTTCACCGATCAGAATCTCCAGGTTCGTATAATAAAATTCCTTCGAAGGCTTTGCTCCCAGAACCAGATAGTTAAACAAAATATCCAGAGGCTTGCTTCCCTGATATTCCGGCTGCTGGCAGATGGCAGCAGACAATATTCCGTTCTTCAGCATGGGTATATATTCCGGGTTGCAGTCATAGCAGATGATCACCGGTCTTCTCTCCGAAGGAAGCATCTCTACGGCCCTGCAGACGCCGTATACGCCCGAAGAAGGAAGGAACAGCGCATTGATGTCCTCTCTCTCCCGGAACATCTCATTTACGATAGAAAAGCTCCTGAAATCGTCATCTCCGTTGTCCTTAAGCTCCACGATACGCATATCCGGTGCCATCTCATCGATGTATTCCCGAAACGCTCTTACACGGGTGCCGTTTACCAGCTGGTTGTTTGTTCCGGAAAAACCGATGATTCCGATATTCGCGTGACCGCCGGTAAACAGTTTCATCAGATTTCCGCCTGCCCGACCGGATTTCACATAATCACAGCCTACATAGGAAAGCCGTCCCGAACCCGGAATATCAATATTGCAGGTAACGACCGGAATGCCGATCTTTGCCAGTTTACGTATCTTATTGGCCGTAACTGCCGTTTCATGAGCACATAAAACGATGCCTACCACATTCTGTTCCACCAGATCATCGATCAGCTGATCCTGATATGTCGGCTCTGTATAATTCCCATATCGAATTACTATGGTCACACCATAATCCGCAAGTTCTGCGGCTTTTTTCATGATGCCTTTCTCGATCTGTCCAAAAAAGCGATTGCTGTCCTTGGAAAAAAGAATATAACCGATTTTAATCCCCTTACCGGGAGATGTCAGCGATTTCGCTTTGTTTGGTACGTATCCTACCGACTGAGCAATCTCAAGGATCCGCGCAGCCGTTTTTTCATTGACCGATCCGCGCTTGTTAAATACTCTGTCAACGGTTCCTCGCGATACTCCCGCCAGTTCCGCAATCTGTTTAATCGTTGCCATGCCGTGCCCTCTTTATTCCGCAATTATCTCACACTACACGTGCTCTTTGTACCGGTATCCACCGGTAGTTTCGTATATACCGGTACCTGCCAATATTGTCATATGCTCCGGTATCTGCCGTTATCCTCTTATATACCGCCTGCCTGCAATATCTCATACACAGCTGCCTGCCGGTAATATATTTCTGCTGATAACAGCCCGATGATCTCATCAATAAACAAGTACACCGTTTTCATACGACTGTGCTCTCTGTTTACGAATGCAGCGCACGGTATATCTCGCACTTCCGTCCGTGGTGCAGGTAAACAATGTCAGATCCCAGTCATCGCTGTCTTTCGTCATCTCCTCCACCTGAATAGGGCGTAGAGTCTGTCTGTCCGCTACTACAAACTCATACCTCTGGTCGTCCATATCGGTAAAAATGATCTCATCTCCCAGACTGAGCCATTTCAGAGGCGTAAAATGGGTATAATAATCATGACCGGCAATAACCATATTGTTCTTGTACAGAGATCCCGAATAGCGGCAGGGTGAAATATTCAGTCCGCTGTAATCCCAGCTGCTCATAACCGGAAGCGAAAGTCCCTGAGACGGAACCTCCAGCACACCGATATAATCCCGGCCGTTGATCGTCTTCACCGGCATTTCCCGGTCCGGAAACAGCTCATCCATAATCTCCGCATCTACGCCGGAATCATCCGCATCAGAATCTCCGTCTTTTCCTTCCTGACCCGGATCCGCTTCACTGTCCCGCTCCGCTTCCAGCTGCTCCAGAATCTCCGCTGCAGCCTTTCCCGCACGTCTGGCATCCAGAATATTGTACCCTGTCAGTCCGGCTGCAAAAAGCAGCAGAACCATTCCTATTGTAATAAACACTTTGCTTTTCTTCATATATATTCTCTATTCTGTAACTATTGTTTTTCTATCATCATATTCCTATGTGCACAGGCTGTCAAACGCTCCATGTGAAGCCTTACACGACTGTCAGGAGAATGCGGCAGTGATTTTTCAGGTTGATTTCTGCAGCATTCTGCTCCGTCTCCTGATATAAAGATACGGATCATGATTCACGATCATGATCCGCATTTTATCTTTCTATATCAGTGCTCTCTTCTTCGAAGAATCAGCCCCACAAGAACCAGCACCATACCAAGAATCACACAGACGGAAACCGGCCACCAGAGCTGTCCTGTCTGCGGAAGTCTGCTGGTTGTTGTACGTCTTCCGCTTGCCGGAGTCGACGGTCTCGGTGTCGGTGTAAGTTTCGGTGTAGGAGTCGGCGTCGGCGTATTTTTTGTCCCGGTATTCGTAAGCTTGATCACACTTTCTTTCTGCTCCGTTGTTACCTTGTAACCGGCAGGAACGGACTTTTCAACAACTCTCCACTCTCCATCGGGATCCAGTGTCTTCAGATCCTGCTTGCTCCAGGTAAATTTCCACCCGTTTTTCTCATTCAACACCTGTTCAGCCATAACCTTATTCAGATTCAGATCAAACAGCTGTACCGTTATCTCTGCCGGACGTGCTGCTTTTGCATCACTTTCCCAGCTCTTTCCGACTGTCAGCTGCGTCTCCTGATTGGGAATCTTATCCTTGTATTTATTCTGGATATCAACGGTATAGACCATCTCGCCATTTTCCTGCTTATAGGGAACCTGCACAAGCGTCGGTGTCGGAATATACTCTTTCTCTCCTGCCTTCACGATATCACCGATCAGAAGGTATACGCCGGCTTCCAGATCCGCAAAGGATGCTTTGCCATCCTGATCGGTAACCGCATCTTTAACCGGTTTCTTCTGGTCTCTTCGTACATAGATCTCCAGCATCGTTGCTGCACCCTTATCCTTCAGATCGATGCCCGCAAGATCCTGATACTCCTTATCCAGCTGCCAGTTTCCTTTTGCATCTGCCGTACCGATCTTATACAGATGATAGTTCGCACCGCCTGCCGGAAGACTTACCGTGATCGTACATTTTTGTTCTGCAGCCGCATCTTCGGCAAAGACAGCTGCCGGCAGAAGACCGACTGTCAGAACAGCCGCCAGCAGTAAAAATGTCAGGATTTTATTTCTTACTTTTCGCATTTATGTATCCTCCCGTTTTCTTCTCTTATTACGATTACCGCCTGTACTTACAAAAACGTAAATAATCAGTATAAGCAAAATCGGCGCTGCCACAAACGGCGCAACCATGACTTTATCGATCTGTATAGCATCTGCCGTCACTCGAACCCGGGAGACAGCCGCTGCATTTTCCACACGATGTCCTCTGACCAGAAGCCTGTGCGTATTGATTCCATACGGGGTACAGGTAACCAGCGTACAGAGATCTTTGCCCTCTTCAATGCCGAGAGCAGTCAGATTATCCGGCTCCACGATCAGGATCTGATCCACCTCATAGGTCAGCATCTCGTCCATCGTCCGGATCACAAATGTATCCTTCAGCTCCAGCTTATCCAGATCGGTGAAAAGCTTTGCCGACGGAAGTCCCCGGTGTCCGGAAAGCACCACATGTGTACTTTCCCCGCCGACCGGAAGGGAAGAGCCTGCAATATGACCGATGGCGATCTGCAGAACACCTTCATCCGTTCCGTGATAGATCGGAAGGGAGCACTTGATCTTATCTATTTCAATATAGCCCATGATACCGGTTCCGGTAACATCCAGCTGACTGTTGTAATCCTGTTTTTCCTCATCCGAAAGCTCCCAATGCACGGCCTCTCCGGCCAGCTTCTCATTATAGGTATGGGCATCTTCCAGTATCTTCTCATAGTCTGTATCATCCACCGCCGCAACCGTCTCTGCATAGGATGCAATCGCACGCGACTGATGGAAGCTGTTCCAGTAATCGGCAACGGTTGGATAGGCGATCAGTCCCAGACCGACCAACAGAACGGCGACCAGTATCAGTGTTACGCCTCTGCTTTTGATCCAATTCATATAGTATTCCTTCTGCTGCTTTTATAGTAGGAAACAGTGCCGGAAGCTTCCGGCATTCTTTCGTGCTGTAAAAGTTTCTCTGTATAGCATAGTTCGTATTCCCCGCCCGGACGAACCGGGCGGGAAAAAGGAACTAATTTCATAATCTGCTGCCGCTATGATCGGACAGCCTTGTTATTCTTTTGTATTTTGAATCACTTCTGATTATCTTGCAATACGTCTTCTGGAAACCAGAACGATGCCGGCACCGATCACAAGGATTGCACCGATCAGATAGAACATCTTTGTACCAACACCACCGGTGGACGGAAGGGTGGAACCGGATCTGTTCTCTACTACGATCTTTGCCTTCTCTCCCTCTTTGGTTTCTACTTTTTTACCATCTGCAGTCAGGTCTACCTTTGTGCTTACAGAGCTCTGTGTGCCATCCCATGCCTGTGTGTTTGTTGTATCTGCATCAACTACAACTGTGATATCGTCAATGTTGTTATATCCCGGAAGCGGCTGAGTCTCAATCAGAGTATAGGTTCCGTCATCCAGACCAACAACTGCAAATGTACCATCCGCTTTTGTCTTCAGGGCAGTACCTTCATCCTGAGTATCCTTCCAGCCGGTAACCTTACCGTCTGCATCAACAGTAACATATTTGCCTGCTTCATTTTTAAGTTTAAACTCAACGTTCTCCAGCTTTTTGCCTGCAACCGGATCCACTTTCTCTACCGGAATGTCATAGGTAAATACAACTACCTTATCTTCCGGAGTCTCACCTTTGCTCGGTGTACCCTCACCAGTTTCATTCGGATTGTTGGAGAAGATCAGTTTTGCTTTGTTTTCATTTCCGTTGCCTGCGCCAACATTGCAGCCTTTCTCAAGTGTCATTGTATAATCAACGATGATATAAGAATCCTTTGTAACACCTTCTACTGCTTTCAGATTGCTGCATACAACAGTGAATCCATCCTTATTTTCATTCTCTTTTACTGTGAACTTATCAGTAAGAACAGCACCATCTTTCGTTGTTACTTTTACATCGTTATTAAATGTGAACTGCTCTTTATCATAAGAATCACTGAACTCATAGTAATATTTCTCGAACTCATCATAGTTTGTCGGCAGTGTACCAACGATCTGGAACGGAACTGCATCACCAATGTTATAATCTGCTACATCGTTGTACTTAGCAGGAATCTCATATTTTTCCATGCTGGCATCTGTATTGCCGACAGCTGCATTATCTTTTCCTTTGAGATCAGAATTCTCCTGAACCTTTTTGATCATTTCCGGAACATCGGATTTAGCTACCGGTGTAAGATCCTGCGGTGCTAAAACTTCAATAATATATCTGGTATATGCACCATTCTCCTCTACTGTACCCTTTTCATCCTGAATCAGGTAGTATCCAGCAGTTTCGATTTTCAGACTCTCACCCTTTACACCCTTAACAGTAGGTGTTTCAGCCAGATTGGCAGCTACAATTGCAGCAAATTTCTGCATTTTTGCATTATCCTTCTCATATCCATTATCTTTATTAAGTTTAGCCGCAACCTCTGCTGCAGTAGTTAAACCAGCCATATCAGCGCCAAGGGTTGCATCATCCTGCAGTGCTTTAAGAAGATCAGCCGATTTAACGCCGGTTCCCCAGTCAATTCCTTCCAGTTTTCCCTCTTTTACTTCACCTGTGAAAACCTGATAAGCATCATAGGTATGTGCTGTTTTGTCTTCTGCTGCAAATGCCGTTACAGACATTGCGAGTGCCAGTACTGCTGCGAGTACCAGGCAAACAAGTTTTTTCATTTTCTTCATGTTTTTAGTTCCTTTCTTATTTTAATTTTTTAATTTTAAAATGTGTATTCGTTGAAATTCTGGATCTTCCTCTTACTTTAACAGATGTTTCCCGGCGGCAAAGCCTAGCACTTTAACCTCCTTTCACATCTTCGCCGGTAGATGAAGCCAAAACCAAGAGCAAGAATAATTAATGCGGCACCACTCCAAACGAATGGTCTTGTTCCGCTGCCTCCGGTATGCGGAAGAACGAAGGATTTTTTTTCATTCTGTTTATTGATGATCGTAATTGAGCCTTCAGTGATTGCATTACACTTCTCCTGTGCCTCTGTACCGTTTACAGCTTTATAGGTTGTTGTGTAGTTGGTTACTTCCTTCTCTTTCACATAATACTTATACGTATATGTTCTGCCGTCTCTGACTGCCTTTTTCGGAAGCTTCCTTGTATCGGAACTGCTCCATTTCCAATCATCCTTCTTGGTGATATCATAGGTTCCCAATACATTCGGTGTTCCTTCTGTACCGTCTTCAGCGACCTCGACCTGATACAGATCAAAAGAGATCTTACTCTCCGACGTATCTTTGGTGATGTCATTTCCTTCTGGATCGAACCACTGTTTATTTACATTGATATCCGTGTAATTCTTTTCATTCTGTACATAGGCGGTTTCCGAACGCTTTGTAATATCAACCGCACTTGCCGGTTTATTCCAGGGAAGGGTATTGGTCTTGTCATTTTCGTTCGAGAAGTAGAATGTGTATTCCGGTACATTTGCAGGAAGTTCATAACCTTCCGGAGCCTGAATTTCCTTGATTTTATACAGTTTATTGTACTCAAAGATCTGTGGATCCCAGGTAATGGTAAAGTGTCCTTTTTCCGTTGTGTAGGTCTTACCTGTTGAAGTCCAGGTATTTCCATCCGTGGTTGTGGACATTTCAAATATGGCACCATCCAGAAGAACACCATAGTTTCCTTGCTCTACTTTATAGAAGGTGTAGTTCTTTTCTGTAGTTACTCCGCCGGATGATCCGCTCTTATGCCATTTATCCTCGGTATTTATGTTTTCATCCGACTTATCCGGTCCAACAATATGAATCTTGTTGCCTATTTTACCTAAGCCCTCGTTGGTAACTCCGCCAATCGGCTGTCCCTCACCTTGTGTCGGATTCTCGAAATGTACCCGATAAGAATACTGCAGAACCAGTGGTGTTTCATCCGGAATCGTACCTTCTATCGTACATGTGGATGTCGGGTTCCATTCCTGTTTTATCACTTCGTCATATGTCCAGCTCCAGTTGGTCACTTCTCGTCCTGGAACCAGTTCACCGTTCTTATCAACCTGAACCGTTCCGTCACCGTTAGTAGCCGCGTAATAGAGTTTTACAGTGTTCGGCATAATGGAGATCTGCCGATAATCACACCACCATTCCTCATACTGATACGAAAGGACATCCTTGAAAGTCAGCGTATCTGAACCCTGCATCCAATCCTCCGCATTCGGATTGATGGATATGGAATAATGTAAGATCTGATTATCATTATCCCAGGTTCCGGATTTACTTACATCTTTTACAGGTTTGTCCAATCTGGTCCAGTCCTGTTCCTGTGAATCATCTCCGATGACACCGGCTTGATTCTCAGCTACTACACTGTTGGCAAAAGAATAACTGCCGTCTTCATTCTTCTGAATATTGGAAATGACTTCATCTTCTACCTCACAGTCATAGCGGATTTCGAATTTTGTACCACCTGCGACTTTGCCGCCGTTTTCGTATCGAATCTCCAGTTCGACGACTCCGGTTCCGCTGTTGTAATGTCCGGTGAATTTATGCTGAACTACCGTTTCTGATATATCACCGTTGTCATTAATTTTCAGCTCGCCTGACTGCTGATCTCTTTTAACCGAAAGACCTTTAAGGCTTACTCCTTTCGGAAGCGTATCCGTTACTTTGATAAAATCGTCGGAGTCACCGGAACCTACATTAACGATCCATACCAGATCTCCGGCAGAAGTTTCTTTCGTTGTTCCTGTTTCTCCCTTTCCATTTGTTTTCTCTACATAACTCTTTATATACGTGTAATCAACAGTGGACTTTTTCTCTCCTTCATGAATCGTATTACAATAATAATTAGAACCGTTCTTAGCCTCTGATAAGTCTGCCGTTGTACTGTAGGTAAAGCTAAGTTTTTTATTATTTGTCTCTTTTATATTTGCAGGTACCTGCAGCTCATTCTTAAATTTAATACTGAACTGCGTGTATGTCAGATCATTCGACTGTCCTGCAATCTGAGCAAGTGAATAGCTTTGTCCATCCGAACCAAGGAAAGTGACCTCGAAATTCTGTGTATCGGCAACATCAATTTTCGTACCATCCGACCACTGCACAGCATTCTTCCACTCCAGTATCTGCGCTTTGGTCATATACTGTCTTAATGGTTTTTTCGAATTGTCACCGCTCTCCATCATGTTGTCAGAGAGTACCGTACCTGCAGGAATTTTTCCCGAAGGAACATCATAGCCTGCCGTCCATTTGACAATTGCTTTATCACCATCCTGCACAACGTCACCCCTTGTTTTCCAGGGTGAGTTGCCCTTGATCGTTACTTCTGCCGGAGCCTTAGTTTCCTTTCCGTCTTTTGTTTTCAAAATTGCTTCATTGGTTACCTTGATATCATCAGAAGACGTAATAACTACAGGTGTATAATATTTGATCTCATATTTTTTCGAACCGGCCGGTGCAAGGAAACGGATACCTGTCCTCTTTCCATTCTCTTCGATAAACTCATAATCGGATGTATCGATTCCTTCCAGCGTATCTCCGATCATATCTGCAAACATCTTATCCCGAATGGTTGCTCCCACAAGATCCATTCCGTCGTTGTTCACATTTAATGTCCAGCGAATTCTGCCGTTGTCCGAATCATACCAGCCGCCTTTATTCATGGTCGTAGTCTGGTTAAACGAGATTGATTTATCTGTACCCTTATGAACGACCTCGCCTGTTCCGGTATCCTCGGAGCGAACCTCCACCTTATTATTGACAATTGCCTTCTCCAGATCACCCTCAGCAAGCGGATATGTATAGGTGATGCGATACCGCTCACCCTGAATTGCTCCATCCGCAGCTTTTTCCGTTTTTGATGTCAACGGCGGAAGTGTCATGGATATCTTTCCGTTATTGTAGCTGTAATCATTCGGAAGCTGTATTTCTGTTTTAACACCTGACTGATTATTTGTATCACATCCCCAGTCATAGTAATTTGCTGTTATTTTTTCTATCTTGACATTGGTCGGAGCACCAAAAGAAATGCCGCTAGCTGTCAGCATATCCTCGAATTTGATATCTTTTGTTCCTTTTTTGGACATTACATCAACGGTATATTTCAGTGTATTATCCGCAGATATATAAGATCCGTTCTTAGCAACCGAAACATCATAATTCTTTGTAGAATCTTCCGGATAGGTAATCTCATTTTTCGGAATTTTGATATCATATCCATCACCGTGGAACTCGATCTCACCCTGCGAATTCTGTTTGGATCCATCCAGCGATCCATCGAATTTTACAAAGCCGGTAACGGTTTCTCCGGCGTTGCTCATGTACGTGTCGTCAAAAGCAACCAGTACCGAATAGGTTCCGTCTGTATTTTTAATGAATGTGTAGGTTCCTGCCTTCGTGTTTCCATCATACAGATCGTGTGTTTTTAATTCACCGTCCGGAACGATCACACCTTCCGGATAGTTGCATACAAAATACTTACCCCTGGCTTCTTCTTTTTTCATGGAGAAATCAATTTTAAGACTTGTATCGTATGCACCGGTTGCCGGATTGTATTTTGTTCCGGATCCGCTTGCTGTTACTTTCGGGAAAGGATTGTAGGTAATTCCGTTAACCGTTACAGCTCCCTGTGCGGACATAAACGGTTCCTCTTCCGTATCCGCTTCCTCTACACCTGCGTCTTCCTCCGTATCTGCTGTGTCTGTCGAATCTGCCGTGTCTGCAGCTGCGTTTACCGGAAGTTCTCCGAATCCCATAACACTGCCGCCAACGGCATAGCTGCCGCTTGCAACGCTGTTATTGATATTTCCTTCGATTACAGTAAAGTTCTGTCCGTCTGCTGCTTTTACCAGACCCACATGATCGGCAATGCCGTCACCGTTCAGATCAAAGAATACCAGATCACCTTTTTTGACTGCATATGCACCGGATGCTGCATCAGCTGCCGAATGGTACAGGCTGTTGTTGCTTAAGCTTCCGATCCAGTTCATACAGTTTGCATCATAGGGAATGACATCCTGTCCGATGTGCGCATAGTTCAGACAGAAGGATACGAACATGGCATCCCACTCCCCGTACGGATCACCGTACCAGGCACCGTAACGGGTATATCCCTGTCTGGTGTCGCCTTCAGCCACCCGATAGTTATTTTCGCTCTCGGTATATCCGATCTGTGTTTCGGCAATAGCGATGACATCATCGGCTCTGTTTCCGGTGAGTGCTGCACCCGCAAAGGTATTGCTCCAGCCTGCCTCTGTTTCCAGATCGGCATTCGGATCCGAATAGCAGGACAGTGTATGTACATGCTCTTCTTTTCCGCAGACAAGCTTCTGCTCTTCTGTATAGCATTCATCCGTATGGGAATGACCTTCTGTTTCTTCCCGCTCACAGATCAGTTCGCCGTTCTCGTCATAACAGCTTTCTTCATGCGTATGTGCTTCCGCTTCGGGAATCGTACAGCTCAGGATCTTCTCTGCTGTATAGCAGGCTTCCTCATGCTGATGCTCTTCCATTCCGCAGTAGACCTCCGTACTCTGCGTAAGTGCCGGCAGAATCAGCATATATGTTGTGATAAACACAACGACTGCTGCAAAGACCAGGAAGCTTTTCTGTGAAAAAAGCCACCGAAGCCAGTTTGCCTTTGATCCTCCGATTTTTTTTGTGGTGTTATTCATTCCTTAGCCCACCTTTCCTATTTCACTCAACGGCCACACACGAAAGACGATTCGTCCCACGATCTGTTCTTCGGTTACGCAGCCAATTGCTGATGTACGGCTGTCCTGTGATGTCGACCGATGATCACCCATCACAAATGTTTTTCCATCGGGCACCTGATAAGGAAGCTCGATATCACAATCGCCGAATGCCAGCTGATCCACATACGGCTCATTCAGACGTTCGCCGTTCACATAAACAGCACCATCTGTATCAATATTGACCCATTCCCCCGGAAAAGCGACCACTCGCTTGATCAGGATCTTGTTGTTGTAGTAAAAAGCAAGGATATCTCCTCTTGTATACTGTTTGCCCTTTACGGAAACAACAATATTTCCTTCTGCCAATGTCGGGGTCATGGATGTTCCATAAATCTGAAGGACCGGGAGAAGAAGCGTCGCCACAAGGACAGCCACTGCCGAAACGGTGATCAGTGCATACACCGTGCTTTTTAAGGCACTGCGATACCTTTTTTTATCCCTGACGCGATCCAGCTCCCTCTGAAGATCTTCCAGATCCGGCATGGTTCGCTCACTCATTATCCATATCCTCCAGATCCTCAAAACTGGGGATCATCATATCTCCCACATCGATCTGCTCACGCAGTCCCTGATGGGAATCGTAAAACTCCTGCAGCTTTTGAGAAAGCATCTCCCAGCATTCTTTTATCTCACGCTTGCAGGCCATCCGCTCTGCCTTGCATCTGGCGATCGTCAGTTCCTCCTGACGATTGCATTCTGCTTTGGTCTGTGCACGCTGTTCGGTGCAGTCCGCTCCGGTCTGTCTGCGGAGCTCTTCACACTCCGTTTTCGTCTCTTCCAGCAGGCGCTCCGTTTTTGCCTTCGTTTCTTCCTCCAGCTCCCGGAATTCCTTCTCTTTCCGTTCTTCCAGGCTCCGGATATTATCCAGATAATCCTTTGCCGCCGCCTGTGCCTCTTCAAATATACGGTTTACTTTCAGCGAAGCATCTGCAATATTGCCGGCCTCCTCGATCTTGATCTGCCGATCCTCCAGCTGTCGATGCAGTTCTTCATTCTTTTCCCGCTCTTCCTGCAGCTGCTGCCGCAGCTCCCGGTTTGCTGTTTCCGAATCGACCAGAAGGGCAAGCAGATTCTCACGCTTCAGCCGTCTCAATTCCTTATCGGTCATTCGCTAACCTTCTCTCTATAGCAAACATATACGCACTCGTATACCTGTCAACAGAATTTCTGTTTCCTTATTGGATATACAATTCAGCATTTTCTATTTAATATCAATTAGCAACCTTTAACATTCCTTATTCAAAAACATCCTTGAAGCAGCTTCAAGGACATCGTTATACCATATCTATACAATATATCGAAAACGTTTTTCGTACTCCGATTTTATTCCCATTCGAGTAAATCCCGTTCCGTTCGCGTTTTTCAGCACACACTCTCGTGTATTTCCTTCTTTTTTTCGAGTATTATTTTCCTGTTTTACTATACTGATTCATCAAATAAAGAATCAACCCTCGAAGAATGAATATTTCTAATAGTCTAACTATATCATTCTTGTTGACAAATGTGAATCCTCTCTTATTTTTTTGTATGAAATCCCAAAAAACCTCAGCAAAACTGGGGACTTTTACAGCTTAATCGTTTACGTTTCCGTATACTTATACTTTGTCAGTTTATTAAAACAAGTATTCTTTTATTTTCCAAAATTGCAATAACAAGTTGCACACTTTTGCTCCACACCACA
>JAUNAK010000020.1 GCA_030527665.1 Eubacteriales bacterium | reverse complement strand
GTCTTTCCTGAAAAATATATTTAAAAATCGTGTCCATTTACTTGACTATGTTGCACCTTATTTTCATTAAAGATTGAAGCGGTACAGGCACCAACTCCAACGTCACTAATGCAAACGACAGGAATCCATTCAAAAAAAAATACATCATACACATACTCCCGTATGTATATGATGCATTTTTATCTGTAATCCGGATATTTTAGATCTCATTACAGTGTTAAGTTTTGGCTTAACCTGCTTTGGTATGGGATATGCGTTCGGCAAAGATCACCAAATAAAAAAGGATGCTCTTATTCCTCTGCCGGCAGCTCGGATGTGCAGTGCGGGCAGCGTGTTGCTTCGATGGCGATCTCGGAGAAGCAGCACGGACATTTCTTGGTTGTCGGTGCAGCTTCCTCTTCCGGTTTTTTAACCTTCTCGGACATCTTGTTGAAGCTCTTCAGCAGGCAGAAGATTACCAGTGCGATGAGCAGGAAGTTGATGATTGCAGCTACGAAGGTGCCGAGTCCGAGAACCGGTGCCTCTTCGCCTGGGCCCATAACGATGTTCCATTTCTCAAAGCTGATTCCGCCGAAGATCACGGAGATCAGCGGCATGATAATGCTGTCTACCAGAGCGGTAACGATTGCGGTGAATGCGCCGCCGATGATGATGCCGACAGCCATATCCATCACGTTTCCGCGGGAAATAAACTTCTTAAACTCTTCCATAAATCCTTTCATGATACCCTCCCGTATTAAAGAACTTTTATTTCATAAATATCTTGTCAAAAGTGCGCATGCAGATCGCATGCGCACTCTCGATGTTTTGTTTCAATATCACCGAATGCAGGAAGCACTGACTGCTGTCAGCGTTTACTCACATTCGCTTACTGTCACAATTTCCTGCCGATAATCACTTATCTGACAATTACAGCTGCGGGCCTGCACTTACAAGTGCTTTACCAGCTTCATTTCCCTCATACTTGGAGAAGTTCTTGTTGAATCTTGCAGCAAGATCTTTTGCTTTCTCTTCCCACTCAGCTGCGGAAGCGTATGTATCACGCGGATCCAGGATAGCCGGATCTACGCCCGGAAGCTCGGTCGGAACCTCGAAGTTGAAGAACGGAATCTGTTTTGTCGGTGCTTTCAGAACGTCGCCGCTCAGGATCGCATCGATGATACCACGGGTATCTTTGATGGAGATTCTCTTGCCTGTTCCGTTCCATCCGGTGTTAACCAGATATGCTTTAGCGCCGCTTACCTGCATCTTCTTAACCAGCTCCTCAGCGTATTTTGTCGGATGCAGCTCAAGGAATGCCTGTCCGAAGCATGCGGAGAAGGTCGGTGTCGGCTCAGTGATTCCACGCTCGGTTCCTGCAAGTTTTGCAGTGAATCCGGACAGGAAGTAGTACTGAGTCTGCTCCGGTGTCAGGATGGAAACCGGCGGAAGTACGCCGAATGCGTCTGCAGACAGGAAGATTACGTTCTTAGCTGCCGGTGCAGAGGATACCGGACGTACGATATTCTCGATGTGGTCGATCGGGTAGGATACACGAGTGTTCTCGGTTACGCTCTTGTCGTTGAAGTCGATGGTTCCGTCTTCAGCAACAGTAACGTTCTCCAGAAGAGCGTTTCTCTTGATTGCGTTGTAGATATCCGGCTCAGACTCTTTGTCCAGACCGATAACCTTTGCATAGCATCCGCCCTCGAAGTTGAATACGCCGTTGTCATCCCAGCCGTGCTCGTCATCACCGATCAGAAGTCTCTTCGGATCTGTGGAAAGAGTTGTCTTACCTGTTCCGGACAGACCGAAGAAGATAGCGGTATTCTCACCGTTCATATCGGTGTTTGCGGAGCAGTGCATAGCTGCGATGCCCTTCAGCGGCAGGTAGTAGTTCATCATGGAGAACATACCTTTCTTCATCTCGCCGCCGTACCATGTGTTGATGATAACCTGCTCACGGCTGGAGATGTTGAATGCTACTGCTGTCTCGGAGTTCAGGCCGAGCTCTTTGTAGTTCTCAACTTTAGCTTTGGATGCGTTGTAAACAACGAAATCCGGCTCGAATGTCTCAAGCTCTTCTGCAGACGGCATGATGAACATGTTCTCGATGAAATGAGCCTGCCAAGCAACCTCTACGATGAAACGAACGTTCATACGTGTGTCTTTGTTAGCGCCGCAGAATGCATCAACAACGAACAGTTTCTTGCCGGACAGCTCTTCCTGAGCGATCTTCTTCAGGTCAGCCCATACAGCCTCGGATACCGGATGGTTGTCGTTCTTGTACTCATCGGTTGTCCACCATACAGTGTCTTTGGAGTTCTCATCCATAACGATGTATTTATCTTTAGGAGAACGTCCGGTGTAGATACCGGTCATAACGTTTACAGCGCCGAGCTCGGTAACTTTACCAACCTCATAGCCTTCCAGACCCTCTTTGGTCTCTTCCTCGAAAAGAACCTCATAGGACGGGTTGTAAACGATCTCTGTGGTGTCAGCGATACCATATTTGGTTAAATCAATTCCCATTTTACTTTTCCTCCTTTTACTGCTTTTGCAGTGACTCTCTGATCTGTCTGCGCAGATCTTTTCTATTTCTTCTATTTAAATAGAAGAACACTGACTGACAGAAAAACTGCCATTCAGACTCGCAACTATTTTACATGATTTGTAATCTTCTGTCACCTAATTTCTTCTAAATCCTGTAACAGTTTAGCAATTTTCTCTAATTTTGCCCTCTGAGGAGGATTTTCGGGCCTCCTGTATGTTCAATATATTCCTTCGTTATGATTACTTCTCCGATGGAATCGTCCTTCGGGATCTCATACATGATATCCAGCATGAATTCCTCAATGATGGCACGAAGGGCACGGGCTCCGGTATCACGTTCCAGGGCCTTGCGGGCAATGGCATGCAGTGCCTCGTCTTCGAAGGTAAGCTTGACTTCATCCAGCTCCAGCAGCTTCTTATACTGCTTGAGAATCGCATTTTTCGGCTCTTTCAGGATATCTGCCAGCATATCCTCGGTCAGAGATTCCAGCGCAAAAACCACCGGCATTCGTCCCAGAAATTCGGGGATCATTCCGAATGCCCGAAGATCTTCCATGGTCACTTTCTGCAGAATATTTTTCTCTTCATCAAAAGCATCCTTCAGCTGGGACTGGAAGCCCATGGAGGAACGCTTTGTCAGACGTTCCTTAATGATCTCCTCCAGATCCGGGAAGGCTCCTCCGCAGATGAAGAGGATGTTCTTTGTGTTGACGGTCTCCATAGGAACCATGGCATTTTTGTTGGTTGCGCCTACCGGCACCTCCACTTCGGCTCCCTCCAGCAGTTTCAGCAGTCCCTGCTGTACGGACTCGCCGCTGACATCCCTCTGACTGGCATTCCGCTTCTTGGCCAGTTTGTCGATCTCATCGATAAAAATGATGCCGTGCTCGGCACGTTCCACGTCATTGTCTGCCGCTGCCAGCAGCTTGGATACCACGCTCTCGATATCATCACCGATATAGCCGGCCTCTGTCAGGCTGGTGGCATCGGTCAATGCCAGCGGTACATCCAGCAGTCTGGCCAGTGTCTGCACCATGTATGTCTTGCCGGAACCGGTCGGTCCGATCATCAGCAGGTTGGATTTTTCGATCTCCACACCGTCCTTCGATGCCGCCGGATCCTGCAGGATCCGTTTGTAATGGTTGTAAACGCCTACGGCCATGACCTTCTTGGCATGCTCCTGACCGATCACATACTCATCCAGCTGTGCCTTGATCTTATGCGGCGGCGGTACATCCTTCATGGTGAATGTCTTCTTAGGCGCTGTTTTTTCCCTTTTCTTCTTCAGACGATCCTGCGGCGGTACACCGAGACCCAGCGAAGAAAGGTCGATCATATTGATATTCGGCGGAAGATTCCGCATAAGCGTTCCCATATCTGCATTCTGCATGCTGTCAATGCCTCTCTGCATACAGTCCTGACATACCAGCATACTGCCGGGCATCTCGATCAGTTTTCCTGTCTTGCGCTCCGGACGGCGGCACATCATGCAGTAGCGTTCCTTCTTTTTCGGCTCTTCCTCTGTATCCGTATCGGAAGAATCCGTATTCTCTGCAGCCGTTTCCTCAGCCTTCTCTTCTGACGGCGCATCGGCTGCTTTCCCTGATACCTCCCCGTCTCTTTCTCCACTTACTGCCGTTCTTTCATTGAAAATACCGGAAGCCGTATCTCCAACGGAATCGACTGTATTTGCATTTGCAAAATCCGCAGTTTCATCGGCAACTTCCCTGAAATCACCTTCAAAAATCTCTTTGTCACTCATTGTATTTCTTCTTTCCTACAGTATTTTTCTCCGGATCCATTGCAAAAACGCATGCAGTTCCCTGCCTGAGTATCCTGCTTAAACCAATCCGGACTTATGTCACAAGGTTTGTATTTTGGGACTTATGTCATAAGGTTTGTATTTTTGCTCTGTATAGACGCAACTATATCAGATTTTCTATCCACAGCGCAACTTGAAAAAGGATCCCGAAAGCCGTTCGGGTTTTCGGGATCCTCTATTACATATATAAGCCGGTATGTGTATACCGCTTTACGGTTCCTGCTGCTCTGTCTGAAGCTTATCCAGTACGGATTTCTCACCGAGAGTGATCTGCATGGTCTGTTCTTCGTATTCGCCGTTGTTTGCACGCATGATGGTGATCTCTACCGTCTCACCGGCACGATAGTACTGCAGTTTCTTCTTCAGAGAAGAGAATGACTTGATCGACTTGCCGTTGAATTTGGTCATGATATCTCCGTTGATTACACCTGCTGCATCTGCCGGTCCGCCTTCAACCACTCTGGTGAAGCATACGCCTTCCGGCACGTTGTACAGCTCGGAATAATCAGATGTAACATCTGCGCAGCTGACACCCAGATAGCCCTGTTCCTCTTCACTGATGATCTCACGTGTCTCTTCGTTCATCAGCTCACGAAGGATCGGCTCTGCCTTTGCCATCGGAATCGCATATCCAACGTTATCTACACTGGCTCCTGAGGTACTGCCGGAGCTCTTGGCCTCATTGATACCGATCAGCTCACCCTTCATATTCAGAAGAGCACCGCCGGAGTTACCGGAGTTGATGGCTGCATCCGTCTGGATCAGATCGTCAGAAGTGATCGTTGTGGATCCGTCCGACAGCTGCAGTTCACGATTCAGACCGCTGACATAACCGCTGGTAACCGACTGTCCGTAACCAAGTGCATTACCGATCGCTACGACCTGTTCTCCCAATACAAGGGATTCCGAATCACCGATCACTGCCATTTTGATCTGTGCTTTTGTCTCTTCCGGAATATCCTCCAGTTTCACGGCTACGATCGCAAGGTCTGTTTCTTCATCGGCACCTTTGACCGCTCCTTTGATTGCGGATTCATCTACAAATCCAACGGACAGCTCCGTAGCGCCCTGAATAACGTGATTGTTGGTAGCGATCAGAAGCTCGGTGTCGTTTTCATCAATGATCACTCCGCTGCCGGCACCTTCCACGGTATACTCCTGCGTACCGCCGAAGAAGCTCTGCATCTCCTGTACAGACATCGTGGAAATGGTAACCAGGCTCGGCATTACCTCTCTGGCAACATCTGCAACCGTACCGCCTCCGGTCGTCTCGGCTGCTGCATTGGATGCCGGCGTCTCCGTCTTCGGAATTGTCGATTCTGTATTATTATTATTTGCAGCCGGCTTACTCGCGGAACTTTCTGCGGTCACCGCTTCGGATGCATTGGTATTTGCCGGTTTCTGCAGTCTGTTTCCTACTGCATTCACTCCTGTCATTACCAGTCCTGCAACCAGACCGAAAACAACTGCCATAGCTACCAGATTGGCCCATCTTCTGCCTTCGGACTTCTTCACCGGCGTCTGACTCATGGCCTGACGGCTCTTACGCTCCTTGCCCTTGTCATCAAAGCCGCCCGGCGGCGGATAATTGCCCTGTGCGGTGGTTCCGGTTGCTGTCCTGCGGAATCCATTTCCGTTCCTATAGGTATTGCCGGCAGTATTTCCTGCCGCACCTCCTGCCTGCTCACCATAAGCATTTCCGAATGACCGGTTCTGAAAGCCTGCGTGCTGTCCGTCAAAACCATTTCCGGTCGTTCTGTTCTGTGCCCCTGCATTCGGTTCGCCATAACTATTTCCACCGAAACCGTTCTGCGCTCCTGCATTCGGTCCGTCATAGACATTTCCGCCGGAACGATTCTGTGTTCCAGCTCCCTGTCCGCCATAAACTGCTCCGGCTGCTCTGTTTCTGAGATCTGCATTCTGCTCGCCTATACCATAACCATCGGGTCTGCTCTGCGGGACAGCATTCTGTCCGCTGTAGACATTTCGATCCGTTCTGTCTGTGCTGCTTCCCCAGGGTCTCTCCCTCTGCACCTCATCAGAATTCTGCAGGCGGGGATTTACCCAACTGTAGGTTACCGACGGCTTCGGTTCCTCCTGCTCTGCATCCGATGCACTGCCGTCAGCTGCACGATTTGTTTCCTTCGTTTCCGTATTTTCAACCGGCTCTTCTCCTGCTGCGTTTTCTCCTGCAGCTGCCGCATCTTTTTTCGTTATATTTTCATTCGGGTCAAACATATTTGCTGCCTTCTTTCTCTATCTATTCGCGGTCTCCCCCGCATTTACACCGTTCATTTTATTCTTCAATTGTGTTCAGTCTGTGTAATATTGTAAAAAATCCTCCTCCATTTCCATGGAGAAGGATTTCCTACCACGTGCAGTGTTCTGATCAGGCATGCCGTATTCATCCGTATACAGGCTTGCTCTGACTTGCTGTTTTGATCTGATCTGCAATTTCCGGCTTACCTGAAGTTTCGATCCGACTTGCCGTCTGGATACGACTTGCCGCTTTGATCTGCTGTCAATTACCTGTCTCTGTATTCTCCGGTGCTTTGGTTTCTGCCGGAATCTTTGTCAGATGGACGCTTACCAGCACACTGTCGTATAGTGACAGACCGGACGGCATGCTCACTGTCAGCGGCAGTTTATGATCACCCTCCTTCAGACCGTTGAAGTCGATCGAGGCTTTCAGATCCGCTGCAGTAACATTTCTGACGGATTCTTCGTCTCCGCGAACAACGACCTCTATGGATGTACCATCATACGTAATGTTCAGACTCTCATCCAGATTTTTCAGTTCTATGCTATTGACATTCAGTGTAAGCTTCTTACTCTCATCCGGAAGAATGTTTACCGAAGCAGTCAGACCTTCTGCGATTCCTGATGCCAGACGCAGACCATCCGGAAGGATATCATTCAGGTTGATATCCATATCGACCGTATTGGTGGCTCCCTCTACGGAGATCAGATGCTCCGGAACCGTGATCTTGTTTCCGTTCTCAGCCAGTGCGGCGAGTGCTTCATCGGTTCCCACTACCATGATCGTCTCCGGCATGCTGGTTACTTCACTGATGTGGTAGCCGTCTGCAGGCTCGCCTGCATATTCGATATCAAAACCAACGCTGCTCCGAACCTTCCAAAGGTCTACATAAACCGATACGTTCTGTACATTTCCGCCGAAGGTCAGATCATCTTCGATCGTCTCGTCAGATAATGTAGAGCCGTCTTTGCGGCGGATGATCAGTTTTGCCGATTTCTGACCGTCCATGGTCATACCGGTTACATCGATCTGGGCGGTTACCGTATCGATCTCATTGATGATCGACTCCGGTCCGCGGATAACCAGCTGCTCCGGATCCGGTCTTCTCGTTCCGATCTCGTATCCGTCACCTGGCTTGGATTCACCCACATCTACACCAACGGCAAACTGGCGGCTGGCAATATTCTCGATATTGATCGGGATTGCATTTTTGGCCAGCCGGATATTGGACTGGGCAATTCCTGTGCAGGTAACCGACAGCGGAACCATGATCGGATCTCTGTTCATGTCAACGATCTGTGTCAGATCGGCACGAACGGTGATCGACTCCGCTTTCAGATTTTTCAGTTTGGAACGATTATCGGTGATCGATACCGAAACCGTCTTGTTCTGATCGTCAATGCTGTAGACCTGCGAACCGCTGGTAATATACGATTCATTGGCCACAGTTATTTTTACATTATAACTCTGCGTTTCAGTGGGATCATTGATGCTTACGACTCCGTACCAGATCACGATGGCGATCACCACCGACAGCAGTTTCAGCCAGACCTCACGTTCCAGGCTGCTCCATATCTTTTTCAGCATATCAGCGGCCTCCCTTCCGAAGTTTCAGGCGATCCGGATAGATGCTCTGATACTCCTGCAGTACCTGCCGAAGCTCACTGGGCGATACCGCCGGACGCAGACGGCCGTCTCTGGCATAGGACACATTTCCTGTCTCTTCCGAGACGATGATGGTCAGACTGTCCGTCACCTCACTGATTCCGATTCCGGCACGATGACGGGTTCCCAGTTTTTTGCTCAGTTCCTTGTTATCCGACAGCGGCAGATAGCAGGTTGCCGCAGCAATACGGTCATCCCGGATAAGAACGGCACCGTCATGAAGTGGTGTGTTATGTTCAAAAATATTCATCAGCAGCTGTTCGGATACGACGGCATCGACCGGGATTCCCGTATTTTCAAACTCTGCCATATTCGTATCCCGCTCAAGAACGATCAGAGCACCGGTTCTGGCTTCGCCCATTTCATAGCTGGCACGCACCAGCTCGTTGATCGTGTGATCGGTGATCCGCTTTGCATCATCACCGCCCCTGCCGGCACTCAGGAAGATCCGGAACAGATTGCTGTGTCCCATCTGATCCAGTACCTTTCGAATCTCCGGCTGAAATACAATGACGACCGCCGTGATCGCTACTCCACTCAGATTTTCGATCAGCCATTTGATTACTTCCATCTTGGTCACGTAGGCAATGAATACAAAGGCCAGAATGAAAAGTATGCCCTTCAGAAGGGTATAGGCTCTGGTGTTTTTCATCCAGAGCATCAGCCGATATACACCGTAGGAGATCAGCAGGATCTGAACAATGTCTATGATCTCGATGGTTTTCGGCGGTTTCAACCATAGCAGGATATTTACCTGCAGCCACTCAATAAACGCTTCCACGATAGTCTCCCTTCCCGCATCGGTACATCCGGATACAACTTCAGCAGGGTCTCCCCTGCTGAAATTGTACTCCATTATTTGCGGATGCGTGTTGAATACATACCTTTATTCTTCTGTATTCACCGGCATCATGTATCCCATTTTTATCCGAGGATCTTGGTATCTCCGCCGGACGGATTGCCGGCACCCGGAGCCATATCCAGCTTCAATTCCGGATTGGTCATGAAGCGCGGATCCTCACTTTCATCCACCGGCTGAACCCCGCCGTTGTTTCTCCTCTCGGCGATCTGTCTGGATGTCTGTGCCACATTCAGATTGCCGTCCGGATCCAGCGGCTGTTCCTGTGCATTGGAGTTCTCACGGCCGGTCTGATTGGTATTCAGATTTTTCAGAGATTCCTCCAGCTTGGACTGCAGATTGATTCCGTCAAATTTACGCTCCAGTTCTGCATCCTCCTGCAGCGGCATGAAACGTTTGTCATCATCCGGAATGACATCCTGCTCATCCTCTTCGTACTCATTGCGGAAGCCCGGACGCTTCTTCGGAAGTACGCGAACATAGTAATAATTGTAATCATCCTCAAACTGCAGATACTCTGTACGGGAGTAATCGGCACTGAAGAAGAAGAATTCCAGAATCAAAGCAATCAGACAGGACAATACGGTTCCGATTGCTTCCTGAACCAGATCGACCTGTGCGCCCAGAATATAGCCGCCGGCAACGGTAAGACCGAAGTATACGACTGCACCAACGAGAATGCCAATTTCCCAGGAATGGTTGCTGATCAGCTTGCGGATCGCAGCAACGATCAGAAGAACAACCACGAATGTGATCAGTGTCAGGATGGTCTCTACGGAAACCAGAGCTTTCGGCATTGCCTGGATCAGATCCAGAATGGAAGAATCCTTGGCATTTACCAGCGGTTCAATACTTGCCGGAACACTTTCTACCAGCTTCCAGGACAATACACCGCATACTACGGAAACAGCTGAAACCGGTCCGCGGATCAGACCGAGGATCATCGGAACAGCTACCGGCATATGGAAGATAAATGCAACCGGAGTCAGAATGATCACCAGTGCATCCTTCGGTACAAACCGGAAATACAATACGATCATCATCAGATACAGAAGCAGCGCAAAGGCACCGACTTCCATACGAAGACTGAAACAATATGCCGTGATCAGTACGATGGACACGATCAGAATACTGTTCATCGGAAGGATCGCACAGATAACGGCGAGTACCAGGATCACAAACAGATTGTCGAGGATCGTCATGTAGCCGATCTTGCTGTTGATGGCAAGGAATATAACGATCGCCATTGCGAAACGCAGTACCGGACGGATGTACACATCATAATCGGTGTACAGATCCTTTAATTTTTCACGTAAACTTAAAAGAGCATTCATTATTCGTCTTCATCCTCCTGATAATCATCATCTGCATTGATCGACCGTTCTCTTTCCTCTTCCTTGTAGATTCTGGAGATACGATCCAGTGCATGCTCATACTGTTCCATATCACTTTCCATTCGAACATAACGGAGTTTTGCCCGAATCAATGCAATTACCGTATAGACACCCAGGAATATCAGATAGCTGACGATCAATGCTGCAACAAGCGGACGAATATTCAGGCTGTTCAGGTTGGCCAGAACCGTCTCCATGTTGTAAAGGGCGATCATTGCCAGCACCATAGCATATCCCAATGTGGTCAGGATAAAATTACCGATCATCGCAAGCACAAGGTAATCTCTCTGATAGTAGTTGTTCACACGGAACTCTTTATCCCTGTTCTTCTGTTCAAAACGGGAAATTCCGATCATCAGATATAATCGTTTCTTATCTATCATATGTACTTCCCTTCGTTTTCGAGTTTATAGTTATTGCTCCCTGTTTACAGCAAAAATGCTTAGGAATACAGGTAGACACTTTATTGTAGCACATTACATTCTCTAAAGAAAGTGCCGAATTCGTACTATCCTTCTCCCGGTGTGGATGCCAGACAGGCAAACCATACTTCTTCGGCTCCATGCATGCGGACGGTCTTCGCCAGCTCATCCATGGTTGCTCCGGTGGTATAGATATCATCCACCAGCAGTACCCGTGAAGGAAAACGAAATCCGTCTCTTACTCCGAAAGCTCCGTCCAGATTTTTCCGGCGGTCCGCCGGGGTCAGTTCCTTCTGCGGTGCCGTCTTTTTTCTCCTGTACAGATAACCGGAAACATCCGGAATGCCCAGTCCTGCAGCCAGCTTCTCCGCCAGAACCCCTGCCTGGTTATAGCCCCTCCGTACAAAACGGGACGGATGCACCGGAACAGCCGCCGTCATCTCCGGTTTCCACCTGGCAAAACTTTCCTTTCCCCGCATGCCTATGGCGCGGGCATAAAAATCGGCATACTCCGCCCTTCCGTTGTATTTGAACCGCATCAGCGACTCCTGTACCTGCCCTTTATAAACGAAGGGTACAATACCCTGCCGGTACAGATGCGGACGCTTGCGGCAGTCTCCGCAGTATTCTCCCTGTTCATTGTCCAGCGGCCGTCCGCAGGATGTACAGACCGGCCCCCGGATCCAGGGAATATTTTTTGCACAGCTTCTGCATAGATAGGGTTCGTCATCCCGCAGCAGACGGTCACAGAACGGACAGTGCCTGGGATACAGAAGCTCCGAAAGATGGGATGGATGCATGGATCGTGCTCCTATGTAATTCGCTTTTGCTGGTGACATACTCCCACCTCCTGATGGAAGCCATTTGAGGTGGGTGCTTCCTGCTCAATAGTCCAAATAGATCAAAACTATGCTTCGCGCTTTTTTGCTTATCTCAGAATCCGGCATGGATCTCAAGGATCCGCTCCGCCAGTGTTTTGAATATCTCAGAATCCGGCGTGAATCTCGAGGATCCGCTCTGCCAGTGTCGTATACCGCTTCTCCTCTGTCCGGTTATCGATCATTGCCTGAAAGGTATCCGGACTGCCGGTCAGTACCACGCATTTTCTTGCACGGGTCACGGCTGTATACAGGAGATTTCTGGTCTGCAGCATTTTGGGCACGCCCAGAAGCGGAATGACCACTGCCGGATATTCGCTTCCCTGTGCCTTATGAACGGTGGTGGCATAGGCCAGCTCCAGTTCATCCAGCTGCTTGTAGGTGTATTCCACCTGTTTTCCTTCTTCATATTCCACGGTGACGATCTCATTGCCCGGATCGATCCGTTTGATGATGCCCATATCACCGTTAAAGACACCCAGCCCGTGCTGAGCCGTGATGCCGTATTTTCCTTTTACTTCCCATTCCAGCTGGTAGTCGTTGCGGATCTGCATAACCTTGTCTCCCTCGCGGAAGATGCCCTGCGCCGCTTCTCTCTCCTGTTTGCCGGGTTCCGGCGGATTGAGGTAGCGCTGCAGGATCCTGTTCAGACTTTCCACACCCAGCTCACCTTTTCTGGTCGGTGTCAGTACCTGGATATCTGTTGAATCCGCTCCCACAACACCGGGCAGCTTATCCTGTACCAGTGCCAGCACGACTCGCTGTGCCACACGAACCTCTTCTCTTTTCAGGAAGAAAAAATCCTTGCTCTTGTTATCCAGGGATACCGGAAGTCCCGCATTGATCCGGTGGGCATTGACGACGATGTCGCTTTCCTGTGCCTGCCGGAAGATCTTCTCCAGTGTAATGACCGGAAAAACACCGGCACGGATCACATCCCGGAGAACACTTCCCGGTCCGACGCTGGGCAGCTGGTTCCGGTCACCTACCAGGATCAGTCTGGTTCCCGGAACGATGGCCTGCAGCAGGGCATGCATCAGATAGATATCCACCATGGACATCTCGTCGATAATGATAACATCCTGCTCCAGCGGGTTATCCGCATTTCGTTCAAAACGAACCGCTGTATTTTCATCCTCCACCAGTCCGGAGATCTCCAGCAGCCGGTGGATCGTTGATGCCTCATAGCCGGTGGCTTCTGTCATACGTTTTGCCGCACGTCCCGTGGGTGCCGCAAGTGCAATGCTCATGCGCTCCGAAAGGAAATACCGGATCATCGTATTGATGGTGGTGGTCTTTCCTGTTCCGGGTCCTCCGGTCAGTACGACAATACCGGATCTGGCAGCCGTAATGACTGCCTCCCTCTGCATATCATCCAGACAGATCTTATCTTTTTTCTCGATTGCCCGGATCTGTTTCTCGATCACTTCTTCCGACTCGCCGGTATCGATATTCAGATCATTCAGCATACGGGCCGCATTCAGCTCGGTGAAATAGCTCTGTGTCGTATAGACCAGCGCTGTCCGTTCCCCGTCCATGCCTTCCAGCTCACGAAGAACTACTTTCCGATCGATGGACAGGTCGGTCAGACACTGCTCCATCATCTCGATGCTGCAGCCGAGCAGTTCTCCCGCCCGTTCAAAAAGCACGTTTTCCGGCAGATAGATATGCCCCTCTCCGCCGGCCTGATTCAGAACGAAGAGCAGACCGCTGCGTACACGGAACTCCGAATCCGGACGAAAACCGATCTGCGCAGCGATCTCATCGGCAATACGGAATCCGACACCCTGGATATCCTCTGCCAGCTGGTAGGGATTTTCCCGCAGCACCTGATACAGTCGGTCCTGATACTGGTTATAGATCTTAATTCCCAGTGTCAGGGAGATTCCGTACTGCGCCAGATAGATCATGGCGTTCTGCATCTGGGATTTTTCCTCGATCTGCTCGCCGATCTCCCGGGCCTTGCGGGAGCTGATGCCCTTGACTTCCTCCAGCCGCTCCGGCTCCTCCTCCATGATCCGGAGGGTATCATCACCGAAATGCCTGATGATCCGCTCTGCCAGTGTCGGTCCGATGCCCTTTATGGCACCGCTGCCCAGATACCGTTCCAGAGCGATTTTCTGCCTGGGAACCGTTACCTCTGCATGTGCAGCCTTGAACTGCTGTCCATAGGTCGCATGGAAGGTATATTCCCCTTCCGCAGAGATATATTCGCCTTCATTTATATTAGGAAAAACGCCTACGACGGTCATGTCATCGTTCTGTGCTTCCACCTGCATGACCGTATAGCCGTTCTCATCGTTTCTGTAGATGATATGCTCTACATATCCTTCAATCGTATCTGCCATCGTTACTCTTGTTTTGATTGTGAAACACCGCTTAATTTCAGGTCAGGCTCTGCGAGACCTGACACGGGATCCGCACACAAAACATCAGATCCTATACCCCTCCGTTATATGCCGCTGCACACGTTTCACAATTGTTCATCCTTCTGCCTTACAGTCTGCGTTTTTCAAATTCGGACATCTGCTGTATATACAGACCGGTACCCAGTGCTACCGCCTGCTGCGGATTTTCCGCCAGCATGGTCCGAATGCCGGTTGCCTTCTCCAGTGCGGTCTCCAGTCCCGCCAGCATTGCTCCGCCGCCGGTGAGAACGATTCCGCGCTCTGCCACATCATTGGCCAGATCCGGCGGCGTTTTTTCAATAATTCCGCGCACGGATTCGGTGATCACATGAAGCGGCTCCGCAACTGCCTCACGAATCATCTCGGAGTTCAGCACAACGGTCTGCGGGAAGCCCGCATCCGCATCACGGCCTTCGATCTCCATCTGCAGATCTTCACCGTCATCATCGGCGGATCCGATACTGATCTTGATCTCCTCTGCCTGCTGTTCGGTGATGATAACGCCGTAGTTCCGGCGCACATAGGCAGCAATCGCCCTGTCAAAAGCGGTTCCCGCTGTTTTCAGCGTCTGGGAAATGACGATTCCTCCCAGAGAAAGAACAGCAATCTCCGTTACGTCACCGCCGATGTTGATAACCATGTTTCCGGAGGGACGCATGATATCGATACCTGCTCCCATGGCTGCAACCAGCGGCTCACGAACGATGACGGCCTCACGGGCACCGCCGCGGTACGCCGCTTCCTCAACGGTCTTCTTCTCAATGGCGGTGATACCACTGGGCACACAGATACAGATACGGGGCTTCAGAATATTTCGAAGTCCCATGGATTTACGAATAAAATAGCGCAGCATACGCTCGGTAATTCGGAAGTCGGAGATCACGCCGCCCTTCAGCGGATGAATGCCGACAATATTGCCCGGGGTCCGTCCGAGGATCTGCTCTGCCTCGGTTCCGAAAGCCAGGATCTTATTTGCATCTCTGTCGAAGACAACCAGAGAGGGTTCCTGATAGAGGATACCCTTTCCCTTTACATATACGATAATGGTCGCCGTTCCCAGATCGATTCCAATGTCTGTTACGGGCATATTTTTTTCCTTTCTCTATAATGACGAAACGCAATTTCGGTTTGCTTCACTGCCATGCTGTACATAGCCAACACAGACACGCTCCGGCTAAGCCCATGACAGATGTCCCTCATGGGCAGCAGCGTATGTATATGCAGTGTTTCGAATCTACTTCAGATATGGAAGAAGATATTCTCCGGTGTGGGAGCCTGCGGTGGCAGCCACTTCCTCCGGCGTACCTTTCGCAATAACGGTTCCGCCTTTGTCACCGCCTTCCGGTCCCATATCAATGATATAATCGGCGGTCTTGATCACATCCAGATTGTGCTCGATAACGATAACGGTATTGCCGCCCTCGGTCAGCCGCTGCAGGATGGTGACCAGCTTATCCACATCTGCAAAATGCAGTCCTGTGGTAGGCTCATCCAGAATGTAGCAGGTCTTGCCGGTACTGCGCTTGGACAGCTCGGTTGCCAGTTTCACACGCTGCGCCTCTCCTCCGGACAGCTGTGTGGACGGCTGTCCCAGACGGATGTAGGAAAGACCTACATCATACAGCGTCTGCATCTTCTGACGGATCGACGGTACGTTTTCGAAGAAGGTCAGTGCCTCCTCCACCGTCATATCCAGCACATCATAAATGCTCTTTCCTTTATATTTTACTTCCAGTGTCTCACGGTTGTACCGCTTGCCGCCGCAGACCTCGCAGGGCACATACACATCCGGAAGAAAGTGCATCTCGATCTTGACGATACCGTCGCCGGCACAGGCCTCACAGCGGCCGCCCTTTACGTTGAAGCTGAAGCGTCCCTTTTTGTAGCCTCTTTCCTTGGCATCGGAGGTTGCTGCAAACAGATCACGGATCATATCAAAAACGCCGGTATAGGTTGCCGGATTGGATCGGGGTGTTCTTCCGATCGGAGACTGATCGATGGCAATGACCTTATCCAGCTGATCAATTCCCTCAATGTTTTTGTGTTTGCCCGGAACTACCAGTGCTCGGTTCAGATCTCTCTGCAGACGTTTGTACAGGATCTCATTCACAAGCGAGCTCTTTCCGGAACCGGATACACCGGTTACACAGGTCATGACACCAATCGGGAATTTCACATCGATTTTCTTCAGATTGTGCTCCTCGGCACCCTTTACCGTCAGCCAGCTCTTAGGCTTCCGACGTTTCTCCGGAACCTCGATCCGCCATTCGCCGGACAGATATTTACCGGTTATGGATCGCGGACAGGCAATCAGGTCGTCCACGCTTCCCATCGCTACCAGCTCACCGCCGTGGGAGCCGGCACCCGGTCCGATATCCACAACGCAGTCAGCCGCACGCATCGTATCTTCATCATGCTCGACAACGATCACCGAGTTGCCCAGATCACGCAGATGCTCCAGGGTACCCAGCAGCTTGCTGTTGTCTCTCTGGTGCAGGCCGATACTCGGCTCATCCAGAATGTAGGCAACACCTACCAGACCGGAACCGATCTGTGTAGCCAGACGGATACGCTGCGCCTCTCCTCCGGACAGGGATCCTGTCGCTCGGGAAAGACTCAGATAATCCAGACCGACATCGTACAGGAACTGCACGCGGTTACGGATTTCTTTGAGGATCTGTTTTCCGATCAGCTGCTGTGTTTCGCTCAGCTGCATCTCTCCCAGATACTGCAGCAGTGCCTCGATCGACAGGTTGGTGATCTCATAAATGTTTTTGTCGGCAACGGTTACGGCAAGAGATGTCTTTTTCAGACGCTGTCCGCCGCAGTCCTGGCAGGGAGAGATATCCATAAAGTTCTCATATTCCTGTTTGCTCTTCTCCGAAAACGTCTCCCTGTAACGACGCTCCACGTTTTTGATCAGCCCTTCGAAGGCCACATCGTAAACGCCTTCGCCTCGCTGTCCTTTGTAATGCACCTTCACACTATGTCCGTCGGTTCCGTGAATCAGGATCCTGTAGATCTCCTTTGGATAATCCTCGATGGGCGTATCCAGACGGAAGTTATATTCCTCGGCCAGTGCCTCCAGCATACAGCGGGTGAAGCTGCCCTTCTGGGAGCTGGACTGCCAGCCCGGAACGACAATTGCTCCTTCATCGATGGAACGGGACGGATCCGGGATCATCAGCTTCTCGGAGAACTCCATCTTGTAACCCAGACCGGCACAGGTCGGACAGGCGCCGAAGGGATTATTGAAGGAAAAACTTCTCGGCTCAATCTCCTCAATGCTGACACCGCAGTACGGACAGGAAAAACTCTCACTGAAGTTCATCACATTGCCGTCCATAGTATCCACCAACAGCAGTCCCTGGGAAAGCTTCAATACATTCTCGATGGAATCGGTCAGTCGTTTCTCGATGCCCGGCTTCACCACCAGACGGTCTACGACGATCTCGATGTTGTGCTTGATGTTTTTGTCCAGAGTGATCTCCTCACTCAGCTCATACATATTGCCGTCCACCATGACACGGACATAACCGGACTTGCGGGCGGATTCCAGTACCTTCTCATGGCGCCCCTTTCTGCCTCGAACGACAGGAGCCAGCAGCTGAAGTCTGGTTCGCTCCGGCAGCTGCATGATCTGCTCCACCATCTGATCCGGTGTCTGCCGGTTCACTACACGGCCGCATTCCGGACAGTGGGGCGTTCCCACACGGGCGTACAGCAGTCGGAAATAATCATAGATCTCCGTAACGGTTCCGACCGTGGATCGGGGGTTGCGGTTCGTGGATTTCTGGTCGATGGAAATGGCCGGCGGAAGGCCTTCGATGCTCTCCACGCGGGGTTTTTCCATCTGACCGAGGAACTGTCTTGCATAGGAGGAAAGACTCTCCATATAGCGGCGCTGTCCCTCTGCATAAATGGTATCAAAGGCCAGGGAGCTCTTGCCGGAACCGGACAGACCGGTCAGCACCACCAGCTGGTCTCTGGGGATATCGATATCTATATCTTTCAGGTTGTTCTCCGCTGCACCGCGGATCCTGATGAAATGGCTGTTTTTTGCCATATTATTACCTCTCTTTTTATGGAAGAAAATCTGCCATGACCGTATTGGACAGGGAGAGTCCTTCTCTTGTCAGCATGATTCGCCCTTCTCTTCGTTCCAAAAGACCTGCCTGTTCATATTTGCGGATCACCGGTCCGTAGACCGCCTCCGTCGACTTCCCGAAACGATCTGCAAACTCTCTTTCGGAAACGCCTGCAGTCATGCGCAGTCCCAGAATCATACATTCCGCCTGCAGATCTTCGGTGTCCAGATACTCGATCTCTTTCGGTTCAAAATCCCCGTTCAGATAATCGGTCAGCTCATCGGTATTGCGGAACCGGGCTGCTCCGTCATAGGAAGAAGCTCCCAATCCCATTCCCAGATAGGGGATTCCGGTCCAGTAGCCCACATTATGCCGGCATTCCCGACCGTCCTTTGTATAATTGGAGATCTCATAGCGGTGATAGCCGTATTCCGCCAGAATCGTCTCTGTACGTTCATACATCAACCGCTCGCTTTCCTCATCCGGAAGCAGGGCAGCAGCGTCGCCATACGAACCGTTCTGCCGCTCTGCTGTACCGTTCTCTGCATCACGTTCTGGGATCTGCCCGTCATCGGATGTGCTCTCCTGCGGCTGCCTGCCCGCCGAAGCGGTATCCAGCCGCCGCGCCTCATCTGCCTCCGCATACATCTCATAGAACGGAGTTCCTTCTTCGATGATCAGACTGTAGGCAGAGATATGCTCGGCCCCCAGCTCTGCCACGGACCGAAGCGACCGTTCCCAGGATTCCACAGTCTGTCCCGGAAGCGCACTCATCAGATCTACATTGATATTGGAAAAACCGGCTTCTCTTGCCCAGGTATAGCTTTCCAGAAACCGCTCCCAGGTATGGATGCGTCCCAGCAGCCTCAGCTCCCGGTCATCGGCAGACTGACAGCCGAAACTGATTCGGTTGATGCCTGCACGGCGGTAGATCTCCAGATCTCTTTTCTTTACGGTTCCCGGATTAGCTTCGATGGATATCTCCGCATCCGTTATTATATGGAAGAATCTCCGCACCTCATCCAGGATCTCTTCGATCCATTCCGCCGGAAAAATAGACGGCGTTCCCCCTCCGATAAAAACAGAGGAAACCTCCCGATCCTCCGGTTCCGTACTTTTGGAGATCATCCAGTCCGAACGGGACCGTATCTCCGAAAGCAGCGCATTCTTATACGCTTCCTGCACAGCCCTTCCCATGGGGAAGCTCAGGAAATCGCAGTATGCACACTTCCGCGCACACACCGGTATATGGATATAAATCTCCACTGTCTCCCCCTCTTTCTTTTCTGAGCAATTTTCAAACGTCACTTTTTCACAGAACAGCTGCGGGTACTGTGCCAATACCATGAGCAGGTGCTCTGAGTCCGCCGGCACTTATACTCTCTTTAATTCTCGTCCAGCTTCAGCACGCTCATGAATGCCTTCTGCGGAATCTCTACGTTTCCGACCTGACGCATTCTCTTCTTACCTTCCTTCTGCTTCTCCAGAAGTTTTTTCTTACGTGAGATATCACCGCCGTAGCACTTGGCAAGTACGTCCTTACGCATTGCACGAACCGTCTCTCTGGCAATGATCTTGGAACCTACGGCTGCCTGGATCGGGATCTCGAACAGCTGACGCGGGATCTCATCCTTCAGACGCTCGCACATACGGCGGCCTCTCTCATAGGCAGAAGGCTCAAATACGATGAAGGAAAGAGCATCCACCTGCTCCTTGTTGACCAGAATATCCAGCTTCACAAGCTCGCTTCGCTGATAGCCCAGCAGCTCGTAGTCCAGGGATGCATAGCCCTTGGAGCGGGATTTCAGTGCATCGAAGAAGTCATAGATGATCTCGTTCAGCGGCATATGGTAGGTCAGCTGTGCACGGGTCTGCTCCAGATATTCCATTCCCTGGTATTCACCGCGGCGCTCCTCGCAAAGCTGCATGATCGGACCGACAAAATCCGTGGTAACCATGATCTCTGCCTTGACCATCGGCTCTTCCATATAATCGATCTCAGAAGGATCCGGAAGGTTGGACGGGTTGGTCAGATCGATAACGGTGCCGTCGGTTTTGTGAACCTTATAAATAACACCCGGTGCCGTTGTTACCAGATCCAGGTTGTATTCTCTCTCCAGACGCTCCTGAATGATCTCCAGATGCAGCAGACCAAGGAATCCGCAGCGGAAACCAAAGCCCAGTGCAAGGGATGTCTCCGGCTCATAAAACAGGGAGGCATCGTTCAGCTCCAGCTTTTCCAGTGCATCACGAAGATCCGGATATTTGGCACTGTCGGCCGGGTACAGACCGCAGTAAACCATGGACTGCACTTTTTTGTAACCCGGAAGCGGTTCTGCGCAGGGACGGTCTGCATTGGTAACCGTATCACCTACGCGGGTATCGGCTACCCGCTTGATGCTGGCGGTAATATAGCCAACCATACCTGCCTCCAGTGCTTCGCACGGAATCATCTGACCGGCACCGAAGTAACCGACTTCAACGACCTCCTGCTCAGCGCCGGTTGCCATCATGCGGATCCGGTCACCGCGTTTTACAGATCCCTCTTTAATACGAACAGAAACGATAACGCCTCGATAGGGGTCGTATACCGAGTCAAAGATCAGCGCCTGCAGAGGAGCTTCCGCATCCCCTTCCGGAGCCGGGATCTTCTGAACGATCGCCTCCAGAACCTGATCGATGTTCAATCCGGTTTTTGCAGAGATCTGCGGCGCATCCGCAGCCTCAATACCGATGATGTCCTCAATCTCATTGATCACACGTTCCGGCTCCGCACTGGGCAGATCCACCTTGTTGATAACCGGAAATACTTCCAGATCATGATCCAGGGCCAGATATACATTTCCCAGTGTCTGTGCCTCAACACCCTGTGCCGCGTCAACAACAAGGATCGCACCGTCACAGGCGGCAAGGCTTCGGGAAACCTCGTAGTTAAAATCGACATGTCCCGGAGTATCGATCATGTTGAGAACATACTCCTCTCCGTCCTGCGCCTTATAGATGGTACGGCAGGCCTGTGCCTTAATGGTAATACCACGTTCTCTCTCCAGATCCATATTGTCCAGGACCTGGCTCTGCATCTCACGACTGGTCAACAGGCCGGTCTGCTCAATAATACGGTCCGCCAGGGTAGATTTACCGTGGTCGATATGTGCAACGATACAAAAGTTGCGGATTCTGCTCTGATCAATAACAGACAAATCAGTTCCTCCATTTTCTACTTTTTAAAAATACCTTTGAGAGATCGGCTCCTTCATTTGAAAAGCCGCCTTCGCAGGCCTGGATAAAAGCTTCAAAACCCGCCGGTCTGCAGGGCAGACGCATGCAGGGTATAGTTTTGCATAATACGCATCGATTATACTCGACTTTGCAAGCTGACGCAATCCTAAGAACAACAAGAAAGCCATCCGGCGACGACTCCGGATGGCTTTCGTATGTATTCGTATTCTATTAACGATTACTGAATAGAGTTTACAGCTTTGCTTAAGCGGGAAACTTTTCTAGCTGCGTTGTTTTTATGAAGAACGCCTTTTGTCTCAGCTTTGTCAATAGTAGAAGTAGCATTGATCAGAGCAGCAGCTGCAGCCTCTTTGTCGTTTGCAGCAACGGCAGCCTCTACTTTCTTGATTGCAGTCTTAACACCAGATTTGATGGACTGGTTTCTAGCTGCTTTCTTAGCGTTTACGATAACTCTCTTTTTAGCAGATTTAATGTTAGCCAAACTGTACACCTCCTGTATATGTATTTGTAAATATCGTGAATCTTATAGGACGACACTTTTCCACTTCGAAACACGCTTAATTAGAATATCCCAGTTCCGTATGTTTGTCAACGACTTTCTTCACATTTTTGAAACATTTCTCATTTGCAGAAGTAAAGCATGTACTAACCCTGCAACTAATCCAAGTGTACCACTTTTTCGTCAGCCGTATTCATGTTAAAATGTATTTCATAAGCAAGTCATTTTCGCATTCCATTTCTTTTACGGATCATCTCCGTTGTCTTTGTGCGCTTCTGCACCGAAATCCTTGCTTGGCAATTACACACCGGCAGGGTTTCCGATGCATATTCTGGTATTCTGTTATTCATTCAATATCTATTGCTTATTGAATGAATTTTTGAATACTATTTTTCACAGATCCTGCCATTTTTTATTCAATAGGAGGTTCTATGAAAAATCAAACAAAGACTTACCAGGATCTGACATTTGCAGATGACTTTATGTTCTGCAAAATACTTCAGGAAAATCATGACCTTGCAAAAGAGCTGCTGGAATTGATTCTGGATATCTCGATTCGGGAATTACGAGAAATATCTCAACAGCATGTGATAGAGAGTCATCCCGAAACACGAGCCGTGCGCTTTGATGTCTATGTCGAAGATGATCAAAACCGTGTTTTTGATATTGAAATGCAGACCATACATCACAAAAATCTGATTAAGCGTTCTCGTTATTATACGAGTTCAATGGATCAGGAACAGCTGGATCGCGGTCAGGATTACAAAAATCTGCCGGACAGCTATGTGATTTTTATCTGTACTTTCAATTTGGATCCGACTCGCATGTGGTATCGATATTCATTTGAAAATATGTGTCTGGAAGATCCTACCTATCAGCTTCACGATGGAACACATAAAATTTTCTTATGTACGGACAGAGCAAATGATCTTGGAATATCCGACGAGCTTAAGGATTTCCTCGATTTCGTTGCAGGCAATTCGCCGACAACCGATTTTACACAACGACTGTCCCACGAAGTAAAAAACGCCAAAAAGCGAGGACGTTGGAGGAGAGAGTATATGGATTCATTAGAGAGAGAAGAATTTGCACGCGAGGAAGGACGAAAAGAAGGACTTGTAGAAGGACATAAAAACGGACTTGCTGAAGGACATAAGAATGGACTTGCTGAAGGTCGCAAGGAAGCAGTAAAGCTCTTCATCCTGGATAAACTGGAAGATCAGATTCCTGCAGATGTGATTGAGAAAAAGCTGATCAAACACTTTCAGATGTCTCCCGAAGAGGCAGCTGCATGCATTCTGGAATGCAGTTCTATGCAGTAATGGAATGCCATATGACCCAAACAGGCGCAGTTCTATGCCAGTTATAAAACAACACCAATAAACGAATGGGCAGTTTTTCTCCGGTGAAAAAGACTGCCCATTCGTTTTGTTGGTCATTTCGCTTCTTTTATGCCGAACAGCGAACGATCATCAGCTCCACGCTGAGTGCATCGCTTAAACGTCCGGTTTTTACATCGGTTTCCGCCTGTACCATATCGCCGACGATTCTCTGCAGCTGTTTCGTGGAATACTGGCGGCAGAGTGCCTGTGACTTCTTGACTACAAATGGCGGCAGTTTGCAGGCGGATGCGATCTCATTGACGCCCTTTCCGTTTGCCTGCATGGTCTTGATGGTCAACAGCTGATTAAACTGCCTTGCCAGAAGAAAAAGGATTCGCATGGGCGGCTCTTTTAAGGCCAGCAGATCATAATAGAAATCCAGTGCCTCCCTTTGTCTGTGCTCGGCTACGGCCCGTACCATCTCGAAGATCTGACCGGTGATCTGCGGTGCGGCGACCGCATCGATATCCGCTCTGGTAATGATGTCTGCATCCATACAATAGGACAGCAGTTTTTCCAGCTCACTGCTGATATTGGACATATCATTTCCTGTGATCTCCAGAAAATGCTGCATATCCGCTCCGGTGATCTTCTTTCCTTCTTTGGTGATCTGCTGCAGCACCCAGCGGGACAGAATTGCTTCGCTCTGCTCGGCAAATTCGGCAGCATAGCCGTTTTTCTGTACAGCCTTCCAGAGTTTGTTTCTCTTGTCGATGGCTTCTTCCACAAAAACAATGACCAGATAATCCGGCAGTTTCTTCATATAGTCTGCCAGCTTATCGCAGGATTTTTTGAAAAACCCCGTATCCTCCAGTAGGATCACCCGTCGATCTGCGAAAAAAGGCATGGTCTCTGCCTGACCGATCACCTCTGCCTCATCCACCGCTGCTCCGGAATATACAGTCATGTTCATACTGTCCTCTTCCGGCATCAATGCTTTTAGCAGTTTCTTCTTATAATCTTCTCTGAGGTATGCCTCTGTACCATAAAGCAGATATACCTGTTTGAATGTCTGATTCTTTATATCTTCCCGAATTGTTTTCACTATCGTTTCCTTATTATTTATCGAAATCAATCTCCCACACCATACATTATACGCATTCCTGCAAATAACGAACAGCATAGGGTTCCTTCATTTTAGAACAAGCGCATGGCATGTGCAAGCCATTGCAGGCATTGCCGGAAATTATTCCCGAAAAAACGCTTCCGCCGTCATCCTTCCTTCTTCAAACCGCACGGTAACCGCCCCTTTATCCCGGGTGATCCATACATCCGCACCGGCCTGCTCCAAACGTTCCAGCAGTTCCCTGTGCGGATGTCCGTAGGTGCTCTGCTTTGGGGCGGATATCAATGCCAGCTCCGGCCGGAGGATCTGCAGCATCTCCTGTGGTGTTGAATAGCGGGATCCGTGGTGCGCGACCTTCAGCAGATCCACATCCTGCAGCTCCTGCTGAATATCCGTTTCTCCTTCTCCCTCCAGATCTCCGGTCAGCAATGCCCGGTAGCCTCTGCATCGGATCTCCAGAACCAGAGAACCGGCATTTCCTTCCCGTGCTCCGCCGCTGCGAAGCGGATGCAGAACCTGCATCCCCATCTGTCCGTCTGTGATCCTGTCGCCTGCAGATACGTACTGAAGCGGTATATCCAGCATCCTGCAGTACTTCGCCATCTGCTTCTGCACCGGATCGCCCCGCATACTTTCCGGAAGCAGGACGCGACGGATCCGGATCACAGTATCTTTATTGGCTGCTGCATCCATCAATTCCAGAATCCCGTTAGTATGATCTGCGTCTTCGTGAGTCAGAAAAATCCCTTCGATCTCCCGGATCCCCTGCTGCTTCAGATAAGGAAGTATTCGGTATTGTCCCACGTCTGTCACATTGCTGCTTCCGCCGTCGAGCAGATAGGTATGTCCGGCTTCCGAACGAAGGACAAGAGCATCCCCCTGTCCCACATCCAGCATGGTCAGGGAGTCCGCCGGCAGCGGCCGATCGAACAGAATAGTCAGTCCCAGGAACACCACTGCCGGAGGAAGCAGATATCTGCACCATTTTCTGCGTTTTTCCTTCATACGCTTTTTTTCTTTACGTTCCACAGGCAGATCATGCCCGGTATTCTCTTTTCTCAGCAGCAATACAGCCGCCAGCAGCAGTCCGTAATATCCCCACAGCTGCCAGTCTGCCGGCTGTCCGGTGATCCATACGGCTCCAGGCAGCATGCGTACATACCCGGTCAGTTTCTCTGTCGCCAGAAGAAACCAGTCTGCGAGAAGAAGCACCAGTCCGCCGATTCGAAGTGACAGAAAGCACAGGAGGCTTCCGATCAGACCAATCCCCATCAGCAGTCCCATGCAGGGAACAAGCAGCAGATTTGCAGCGAGCCCGTATACCGGAAGCTCATAAAAGTACCGGCAGGACAGTGGCATCAGAACGAGATTGATGGACATCCAGGCAAGAATTGCTTCCAGAATGCCTTCCAGGCGACGGCTTCGGTGCTTTCGCTTCTTCCAGAAGTCCTTCGGCAGCATCCTCAGCAGAGCCGGATAGAGAACTGCCACACCCAGAACGGCCGCGAAAGAAAGCAGGAATCCGGCATCGAACAGATAGCCGGGAGCGGCAAGCAGAAGCAGCAGCGCCGCAAAGGCAAGTGCACAGAGAAGATCGTAGCTCTTCCGCAGTATTTTTCCCAGCAGAAAAACAAAGAACATCACACACGCCCGGCAGGCAGAGACCGGCAGACCGGTGAACAGACAGTACGTGCCCATGAGCACGGCAGCCGTTCCCGCTGCTGCAGCAATGCATCGCCTTCCGCGGTATATTCCGAAGATCCGGATCAGAAGCTTCAGCAGCAGTTCATACACAGCCACTCCCAGCATCGTGATATGCAGTCCGGAGATCGCCAGCACATGACTGACACCACTGTAACGGAAATTCCGGGTACTTTCCTCGGACAGCAGGCTTTTATCGCCAAGCAGCATGGCCGACAGGACACCCGCCGGTTCCCGGTGCATCGTCTGTTCCAGATTCATACGGATCTTTTCCCGGCGGCACTGCAGCCACTCCCGTAATCCGCCGCCGTACTGTTTTACTTCTATTGAAGAGGTGGTCATCTGCACATAGATCTTCCGGCATGCGTAATAAGCCCGGCTGTCAAACTGACCGGGATTGGAGGCTTGTTCGATATAAGACAGTTTTCCTTCCGCTTCAATAAGCGAACCAATGGGAATATCAGACCGGGATATGACAGAAAGTCCCATACGCTCCGTTACGGATGCATGTACAAAAATCTCCGCATCGGTAAAAACTGTTACTTTTACTTTTTTTAAGTGGATTTGTTCGCCGCAGAGCACGGCAGTAGAATCAGATAAGATATATTGAATAGAATTTTCTTTTTGCTGACGCCCGGCAACTCTTCCCTGTACCGAGGTGTATCTTCCGAACGTCAGGGCTTCGGATACCCGTTCCGATACTGCCGGCGCCCCGAAGATCGGGACGCCTGTCAGCCGGCAGATCCATATGACGAGCATCCAGAGCAGACATACCCAGCAGATCGGGCGTTTGTTCATGATGCTTCCTTTCTGCAATTTTGCTTACCGCAGAATCAGATCCATATTTTTTTCGTAGGTTTGTTTCAGATCCATCTTGTTACGGAAAAGCATATCACTTTCTCCGTTAATGGAGATCTGTACCTTCTCTGTATTGCAGGTAACTGCCAGGGAGTCCACCACCGCATAGATCGGGATCTCCGCACTGACACTCAGCAGACTGGTGGCATCGATGCTCTTGCCGAAGTTGACATAGCAGACATCTCCGCCCGGAATCACACTGGTGATCGAGGAATCCGCTGCCAGAACCGGATAATGTCCTTCTTCCTTCGGTCCTCGGATCAATTCCTCCAGAACCGCCTGTTCCAGCGATTCATTGCTGCTGTAATATACCTTCCGGATCTCGGGTACCAGATAGGTGCCGGTCTGATCCGTAAAATACAGAGTCATAGAGGCGCTCAGATAGGTATTGATCGTCTTGCCGGAATTTTCTACAAAACTGGATTCTGTAAATACCCCCAGCTCTTTTCCGTAGGAATCCTTCAGTGCCCCTCCGTTTACTTTAAACGCAACTCCGTCTACCCCGTCGATCTGGATAAAGGTTCGAACCAGTCCGCCGATCGTCAGTACTTCCGAGGCATTCCGCATCCCCTTCATCGCACCGCTCAGCTGCAATGTAAGGATACCGTCTGTCAGATTATCGACTTTGATCGTGGTATTTTCCGGAAGCAGACTCTTTTTGCCCGTATCCTCCGGAGCTGCTGCTGCCTTTGCGACCATCTCCGTGATCCGCCCCTCGGTATCCGGCTGCTCAAAGCTGTATTCACTTCGGAGAATGCAGTCGCCGTCCTCATTCAGCTGATACAGATAGGTCTGCTGTTCTTCCTCCTGGATCATTTCCCGAGACATATCGGAGATCTCGGTGTCCATGCCGCAGCCGGTCAGTCCGACAGATGCCGAAGTCAGAAGCAGAACCGCTCCCAGACAGGCTGCGCCGTATCTTCTTGCTATGTTTTTTAAACTGTTTTTTCTGTTCATCATCCGTACTCCTTATGCTACATAGATCAGCGGGATACGGATCGAGAAGGTCGTTCCCTCACCGACTTTGCTGGTTACACGGATGGCTCCGCGATGCATGACGATCGTACTCTTGGTAATGGCCAGTCCCAGACCGGTTCCGCCGATCTCTCTGGAATGGCTCTTATCCACACGGTAAAAACGCTCAAAGATATGATCGATATCCTCCTGCGGAATGCCGATTCCGGAGTCCGCGATGGTAACAAAGAAATATTTTCGGTCTGCGTTCAGCGAAATACGGATCCAGCCGCCCTCCGGCTTGTTGTATTTGATGGCATTTTCAATGATATTGGTGAAAGCCAGTGTCAGCTTCGTCTCATCGATCTCAGCCGTGATCGGACGGAAGCTGTCCAGGATCAGCTTTACATTTGCCTTATCCGCGATCGGTGTCAGCCGCTTCACAATGTGTTCCAGCTCTTCATTGATATTCGTTTCTTCAATATTCAGATTGGAAGCCTTCTTGTCCAGCTTGACCAGATCCAGAAGGTCGGTAATGATCCGGTTCTCTCTGTCGATCTCAGCGGAAATATCCGTCATGAATTCCTTATACTGCTCCAGCGGCGCATTGGGATCCATATTCAGGGAATCCGCCAGAACCTTCATGGATGCCAGCGGAGTCTTCAGCTCGTGCGACACGTTGGAAACGAATTCTTCGCGGCTGTCATCCACACTGCGTACCCGGGCAAGCATGCGGTTGAACGCATCCGAGATCAGCTCAGTCTCCTGGTAGGTGTCCACATGGATCTTTTCATTCTGATAGCCGTCTGTAATTCCTTCGATCTCGGATGTGATCGTCTTGAACGGGCGCACAAACAGACCGGACAGAATATATCCCAGTACCAGGATCATAACGATCACGACTGCCAGGATCAGAAGTCCCATGCGTGCCAGCTCTCCGCGGCTGTTCTGGATCTCCATCGTTGAAACGCTGATCAGAAAAACCCCCTGCACCGCTTTGGGATCTGCACTTTCCGGATCCCGGATCGCTCTGGTGATCTCGATGTAATGATTATCGTCATCATAAAGGGAGGATTCCTGTCCGTTCAGACACTGCACGACTTCCTGCGAGAGCGAATATTTTCCCGTATCCATATTAAAGGTATCCGAAATGACCTGACCATTCCGGTTGATGACCAGAATACGACCGCCGTAAATATTGGTCAGCACGCCAAATTCCCGGTTCAGCACCTCATTATTCGGATCATCCAGATATTTTTCCGCTGTCATCTCATCGAGTATCGTATCGCACTGGTTTTTGACGATAACGGTTCTCTGGGAAACCGCTCTGGTCTCATACCGGCGTACCAGAACATTCTCGACAATGACCGAAGGTACAATGCCGATCACGATCAGGAGTATCATGATCCGAAAACGGATACTTCTGAAAAAACCATTTCTCTTTTTTCTATTCACTGTATTTGCACCCTAAAACAGGCATCGTTTGCACAGCCTTTTCAGCAGCGTCCGACGATACCTGTTCTTTCCATTACATATATTATCCTTTACTGTCGGGACCGCCCAAATAGATCCGGCAGCTGCAAAGCAGCTTTCTATTGCCGAATCCCATGATCCATCGTTCCCTTTTCTTCCTGTCGAATTCCTATGCTGCTTATGCCTGGAAGTAATATCCCACGCCCCATTTGGTGTGTACATACTTCGGCTCACTCGGATTCTCCTCGATCTTCTCGCGCAGACGACGAATATGTACATCGACCGTACGAACATCTCCCGGATATTCATATCCCCATACGATATTCAGCAGATTTTCACGGCTGTATACCTTGTTCGGATTGAATACCAGCAGCTGCAGAACGTCAAATTCCTTCGCTGTCAGATTTACTTCCTTCTCTCCGATGAATACCCGTCTGGAATCGCAGTCGAGCTTCAGATCACCGGCTTTTACGACCTTAGCCTTCTCCGGAGCAGCTGCCTGCTTGCGTGTACGGCGAAGGATCGCCTTGATTCTTGCCTTCACCTCCAGAATATTGAACGGCTTGGTGATATAGTCATCGGCACCGTACTCCAGTCCCATGATCTTATCCATGTCTTCACCCTTCGCCGTCAGCATAATGATCGGAACGGATGAAAACTCACGTACCTGCTGGCATACGTCCAGACCGTTCAGCTTCGGAAGCATCAGATCCAGAAGAATAATATCATACTCGTTGTCACGCGCCATGCTCAGCGCCTCTTCACCGTCATATGCACAGGATACCTCGTATCCGTCCTGTTCCAGGGAAAAACGAATACCCTTTACAATTAATTTCTCGTCATCCACTACAAGTACTTTATTTGCCATTCTTTAACCTCTATCAAACTTCTATATAATCTTTAATTTTTTCAAACGCTTTTGCTTTGATTCCTTCGATATTCTGAATATCCTCAATGCTCGAAAAACTGCCGTTCTCCGTCCGGTAGCGGATGATCGACTCCGCCCTCGCTGCACCGATTCCCGGGAGTGTCATCAGCTCCTCCTTATCGGCCGTATTCAGATTTACCTTTCCCGTACCGCTGTCAGCTGTGCCGCCCGCCGCAGCGTCTCCGGTCATTCCGGTTACCATACTTTCCGCCGGCACCTTTCCTGCGGTCTCTTCTCTTGTAAAAACCGTGATCTGCAGTCCGTCTGTCAGCAGCACCGCCTGATTCAGACAGCGCTCATCTGCCTCCGGAAGAAGTCCTCCCGCTGCAGCGACTGCCTCATAGACCCGGCTGCCCTCCGGAAGTTCATACACGCCCGGCACAGCAACTGCGCCGCAGACATAGACAAAGATCGTTCCCGTCTGCTTCCCGTTCACGGTTTCCCCGTTTCGGTCTGCCCCTGCATTACCTGTCGTATTGCTGCCTTCTGTACGCTCTGTATCTTCGGAAGCCGCGTTCCCGGAACCCGATGCATCCGCATCGTTTCCAGCTCCGTTTCCGAAGGTACTGTTCTTGGTTTCTCCGTTTCCGGATGCAGCATTCTCTGCATTCCCCTTTCCGAAAGCACTGCTCTTCGCGTCGGCACTCTCCGGCTCCACGGAACGGCTCTCTTCGGATTCCGAAGAAGCACCCAGCATATACACGGTCTCCTGCCTTCCTGCACATCCCGTCAACGGAACAGACAGCAGGCAGATCCATAAACAAACCACCGGCCAAACAACATACTTTTTCCTTCCACTCACCTGCAATGTCCTTGCAATTGCCCCTGTGAATATATGGATATACGAAGCGCATGCTAACTGACCTTTACTCATTGTAACGAATTTTCTTAACAATTACAAGCATGTTGTGACAAATTTGTTACAGAGAAGCCAAACGCGCTGTACCAGACTCTAGCTTCCCTTCGGTCGCTTTACTTTGTATAAGTTCGATTACGAAAATCGAAGATTATCTGTTTCACTTATCGCCAGGTGCATCTGCATAGATCGCACATAACACTCACCTTTCGCCCTCGGCTCTTTTGCGAGAATTGTTCCTCCTAACAGAAAGACGACGAATCTCTGCTTTATGCAGAAATCCGTCGTCTTTCATTGTTCTCTATTTATTTTCAGAAAGAAGCTTCCAGCTTCTCTACCATCTCATCTACATCTTTCTCAGTGATCACCAGCGGCGGCACCATTCGCAGCACATCATGTCCGGCCACGATCACGACCAGTCCGTTCTCCAGTGCCTTTTTCACGATCTCACCGACCGGCCGTCCTTCCACAACCAGTCCCTGCATCAATCCCTTTCCGCGATGTGCGGTAAGAAAATCATATTTTGCAGCAAGCTCATCCAGCTTCTTGTCCAGATATGCAGATACCTGATTAACATGTGCTGTTACATCCAGCTTCTCATACAGATCAAACACGGTGGATACCGCGCGCATAGCCAGCGGATTTCCTCCGTAAGTCGTTCCGTGATCGCCCGGAACCAGAGAAGCCTTTGCTGTTTTTTCATTCAGGACAAACGCACCTACCGGCACACCGCAGCCCAGAGCCTTCGCACAGGTCATAATATCCGGCTGCACGCCGTATGCCTGCCATGCCCACATGGATCCGGTTCTGCCCATACCGCACTGGATCTCATCCAGAATAAGCAGGATATCCTTCTCATCACAGATCGCACGGATTCCCTGCAGGAATTCCGGATCTGCCGGATAAATACCGCCTTCGCCCTGTACGGTCTCCAGAATAATGGCACAGGTCTTTTCGGTGATCTGTTCTTTTACACTGTCCAGATTGTTGAACTCGGCAAACTTCACACCGCCGATCAACGGTTTGAAAGGCTCCTGGTAGCCGGCATTGCCGGTTACCGACAGCGCACCCAGACTTCTTCCGTGGAAGGAATGCTGCATGGCAATGATCTCATGATCGGTACTGCCGTCCTTCAGCCAGGCATATTTTCTGGCTGCTTTGATTGCACCTTCGATGGCCTCTGTACCGCTGTTGGTAAAAAACGCCTTGCTCATCCCGCAGGACTCGACCAGCTTGCGGGAAGCCTCTGCCAGCGGAACATTATAATACAGGTTGGACGTATGGATCAGTTTATCGATCTGGTCCTTCAGCGCATCATTATAGTCTTTGTTGTTGTATCCCAGGGAAAAAACGGCAATACCTGCGGCAAAATCCAGATATTCCTTACCGTCAGTGTCATACAGACGTACACCGTCACCCTTTTCAAAAACGACCGGAAAACGATTGTAGGTATGCAGTACGTTTTCCTCGGTCATCTGCATAATCTCATTTGCTGCCATTGTTAAATTTCTCTCCTTCATTTTTCAGAATTGCGGTTCCGATTCCCTTGTTTGTAAAGATCTCCAGAAGCAGGCAGTGCGGAATACGTCCGTCCAGAATATGTACCCGGTTAACGCCTTCTTCGATCGCATCGATACAGTTCTGCAGTTTCGGAATCATACCGCCCGCAACATGTCCTTCCGTGATCAATGCCTCAGCCTCTTCTACCGTCAGCTCGGAGATCAGTGTGCTCGGATCATCTTTGTCGTAGTATACGCCTTCAATATCGGAAAGGAATGCCAGTTTCTCTGCATCCACTGCTTCAGCGATCGCACTTGCCGCATCGTCCGCATTGACATTGTAGGAATGGAAATCCGCATCCGCACCGATCGGACAGATGACCGGAAGGAAATCCTTCTCCAGCAGATCGTAGATGATCTTCGGATCCACCTTCTGGATCTCACCAACATAACCGATATCCTGTCCCGCAGACAGCTTACGCTCTACCTGCAGCAGATTTCCGTCTTTTCCGCTGATACCGACGGCTTTCACACCCAGAGACTGTACCAGACTGACGAGTTCTTTGTTTACCTTGTTCAGAACCATTTCGGCAACTTCCATGGTCTCTTCATCGGTCACACGCAGACCGTTAACGAACCGCGGCTCCATGCCTACCTTGCCGACCCAGCGGGAGATTTCCTTTCCGCCGCCGTGTACGATGATCGGTTTAAAACCAACCAGCTTCAGCAGAACAACATCTTTGATCACGTTCTGCTTCAGTTCCTCGTCGATCATGGCACTTCCGCCGTATTTAACAACAATGATCTTTCTGTTAAAACGCTGAATATACGGCAGCGCCTCGATCAGAACCTCTGCTTTATCCAAATATTTCTGTTTAACCATCTGTATTTCCTCCAAGCCTGTAAACAAGTCCATATTTCTATATGAATTACAGCATATTGCATGAATCCGTTCTTGAAATTCAAATTCCACTCGTATTTCAACTGCATTGAAATACTGTCGATCCGATTACTTAAGAACGATAATCCGCGTTGATCGTTACATAATCATAGGTAAGATCACAGCCCCATGCCGTGGCTTCTGCCTCGCCCATCTTGATATCCACCAGAGCGGTTACTGCATTTTCGGAAAGAATGCGGGTCGCCTCTTCCTCGCTGTAGTCAGCGGCAATTCCGTTCTCCACGATCTGCAGCTCACCGGCGGCACTCTTAAAGAAGAGATCTACCTTTTCCGGATCGAACTCTGCACCGGAATAACCCATGGCACAGAGAATTCTTCCCCAGTTTGCATCACGGCCGAAAATAGCCGCCTTCGTCAGTGTCGATGTAACCACTGCCTTGGACAGTGTCACTGCCTGCTCTTTGGATGCTGCATGGATCACCTTTACCTCGAACAGACGGGAAGCACCTTCGCCGTCGGCAGCGATCATTTTTGCCAGTGCACGATTCACCTCGAACAGTGCCTCTGCAAAAAGCCTGTAATCCTCATTTTCCTCGGTGATCTCCGGATTGCCCGCCAGACCATTCGCCATTACCAGGCAGGTATCATTTGTTGAAGTGTCTCCGTCAACGGAGATCATATTGTAGGAATCATCCACAACGCCGGAAAGTGCCTTCTGCAGCATTTCCTTGGAGATCGCTGCATCAGTGGTAACAAAGGAAAGCATGGTGCACATATTCGGATGGATCATTCCCGCGCCTTTGCACATACCGCCGATGTTTACTGTTTTTCCGCCTAATTCAATGGAGACAGACGCCTGTTTGGAACGGGTATCGGTAGTCATAATAGCTGCCGCCGCGATATCTGCCGCCTCTTTGGAATCCGAAAGCATCGGCGCCAGCATATGAATACCGGCTTTGATCTTGTCTGTCGGGATCTGCTGACCGATAACACCGGTGGATGCCACCAGAACCGAATCTGCCGGGATCTGCAGTACAGCTGCTGCTTCCTTTGCCGTTTCCTCACAGTTCTCATATCCCTGTCTGCCGGTTGCTGCATTGGCAACACCGCTGTTGACCACTACTGCCTGCGCCGTGGGGCAGTCGTACACGATGTGCTGGTCCCATTTGACCGGTGCCGCTTTTACCAGATTCCGGGTAAATGTTCCCGCTGCCACACAGGGAACGGTACTGTAGATCAGCGCCATATCCTTTGTATTGTTTTTCTTAATTCCTGCACTGCCGCCTGCTGCCTGAAAGCCGCGGGCTGCGGTTACGCCAAGATTTCCGATTTCCATATCTTATACCTCTCTACTTTCTCTTTTATGAAAAGAATCCATATCGATTCCAGTCTGCCTTTTTCTTAAAATAATTACGTTTCCGGTAATTCCCTATAGAATTGATCTCGATTCCCGGTCTGACTATTCCTTATATTATTTAGAAGATATGCCATCCCCGCAGAATTCGCATGGAAACCATATTCCGAATTCCGGACCAGGACCCGCCATACCTTCTCCTTTTCTTTGTCCCTTAGAATACCTCTGTTTTGATTCTATGTAAAGGGTCACTTTTGCATAAATATTCATACATCGCTATTTTTATGCATTTTTCTTAAAAAAAATACATCTGCCCATCTTGCAATCTTTTTCACGGTGTTGTATAGTAACTATCGTTAAATCGAATAAAACCTTTCTATAAGAGGAGGAAAACATAATGAGTGAAAAAGTCGTACTTGCCTATTCCGGCGGTCTGGATACCACAGCCCTGATTCCGTGGCTGAAAGAGAATTTTGGTTATGAGATCATCTGCGTATGTATCAACTGCGGTCAGAAAGAAGAGCTGACCGATGACAATCTGCAGGAAAGAGCAATCGCTTCCGGCGCATCCAAACTGTATATCGAGGATGTTGTTGATGAGTTTGCTGAAGACTTCATCATGCCGTGCGTACAGGCAGGTGCTGTATATGAGCACAGCTATCTGCTGGGAACCTCTATGGCTCGTCCGCTGATTGCAAAACGTCTGGTAGAGATCGCACATGCCGAGGGTGCTGTTGCAATCTGTCACGGTGCAACCGGTAAAGGAAATGACCAGATCCGTTTCGAGCTTGGTATCAAAGCTCTGGATCCGGATATCAAGATCATCGCTCCGTGGCGTATGACTGAAGTATGGAAGATGGAATCCCGTGAGGATGAGATCCAGTACTGCAAGGATCATGGCATCGACCTTCCGTTCTCCATGGGCAAAGGCTACAGCCGTGACCGTAACCTGTGGCACATCAGCCACGAGGGTCTGGAGCTGGAGGATCCGGCACAGGCACCGAACTATGACAAACTCCTTGTTCTGAGCGTTGCTCCGGACAAAGCACCGGATAAGATGACCGATATCACTCTTACCTTTGAGAACGGTGTACCGACTTCTCTCAACGGAAAAGAAATGAAAGTAGCTGAGATCATCGAGGAGCTGAACATCATCGGCGGCGAAAACGGCATCGGTATCATCGATATCGTTGAGAACCGTGTTGTTGGTATGAAATCCCGTGGTGTATACGAGACACCGGGCGGAACTATTCTGATGTATGCACATGATCAGCTGGAGGAGCTGGTTCTGGATCGTGAGACCATGGAAACCAAGAAGAAACTTGGCAGCCAGATGGCACAGGTCGTATACGAAGGAAAATGGTTCACACCGCTTTGCGATGCGATCCGCGCATTCGTAGCATCTACCCAGAATGTAGTTACCGGTACTGTTAACCTGAAGCTGTACAAAGGCAACATCATCAAGAACGGAACAACTTCTCCGTACAGCCTGTACAACTCTTCTCTTGCATCCTTCACAACCGGCGATCTGTATGATCACAAAGATGCATCCGGTTTCATCAACCTGTTCGGACTTCCGCTGAAGGTTCGTGCAATGGTTAAGAATGATGTTAAGAAGATGACCAAGGAAAACTAATTCTTTTAATAAGCTAGTCAAAAAAGCGGCTCCACTATCGTGGAACCGCTTTTTTAGTTCTCAGCATCTCGCTGCAGCTTCTCATATTCACTGCGGATATCCGCCAGCATTTTTGTCCATTCCCCTTCGTTTTCCACATAATACTTCGGGCAGATCTTGCCTGTAATGTCATAATGACGAATCACATTCTCCGGAGAAACTCCAAAAGCTTTGCACATCCAGGCTGTCAGCTGAACAACCGAAGCATATGTTTTCTCCGTGTATCTGCCGCTGTCATCCGGATGACAGCATTCGATGGCGATGCTGTCAATATTCCGATCATTGGATGCGTAGGACATTTCCGTACTGGGAATGCACTGAATGATCTCCCCCTCCATGCCGATCACAAAATGACTGCTGGCATGAACATCATCGATTCCTTCCTTCAGATTCTCAAAATAGTCCCTGTTATCCTGTGCGGTCGATCCCGGATTCGCCGTATAGTGGATAACAATATAATTGATGCTGGTAAGCGGAAGCTGCGAACGGGAATACTCATTCGGTGTCAGCAGCTGGGCATCGATCGGAGGTGCACCTTTCCAGAACTCCGGACCACGCTCATCATACTCCCATGCAGGTTCTGCTCCGGTGCTGTCCGATGAGGAGGATGCCCCGGAAGCCGGCACGATCCGCTCCTCAGAAGCCTCCGCTGCCTGTGCTTTCGCTTCCGCAGCCTGTTTCCCCATGTAACTTCCCAATCCAATGCCGGACAGGCACAGAATCACGGCAGCCGCAGCAATTCCAATAGAGATCCGTTTTCGCTTTCTTCTCCGTCTCCATAAATATTTCTTTGGTTTCTGCTTTTTCTCCATGCCGTCTCCTTTATATGCAGGTAATCGCGGAACCATTCCTATGCAATGTTCTTCTATTATTGTACACAAACGTTTCTGCAATCACTGTCAACTATGAGAAATGCGCTTTGCGAGTTTCTCAAGTTGTTGCGGCGCTCCTCGAATGCTCGTGCCAGCACGGCATTCTCATCACTGCCCGCTCACAATAAAAGGAAAAGGGATCGTGCCGCTGCACAATCCCTTTTCTGTTCTTTTATTTAGTCAATGATTTTCCTATCAATCCTGAACGCTGTAGTTCGGAGCCTCTTTTGTGATATGAATATCATGCGGATGAGACTCTTTCAGAGATGCGGAAGTAATCTTAACGAACTTACCTGTATTCTGAAGGGTTACGATATCCTTAGCTCCGCAGTATCCCATACCGGAACGAAGTCCGCCGATCATCTGGAAGATCGTATCTTCTACTTTACCCTTGTATGCTACACGGCCTTCAACACCTTCCGGAACCAGTTTCTTAGCACCGGCCTGGAAGTAACGGTCAGCACTTCCGTGTGCTTTCTGCATAGCTGCCATGGATCCCATACCACGGTATACTTTGAATTTTCTTCCCTGGAAAAGCTCGAAGTCTCCCGGTGCCTCGTCGCATCCGGCAAACATGGATCCCATCATGGTTACGCTTGCACCGGCTGCAATTGCTTTAACAACATCACCGGAGTATTTGATTCCGCCGTCGGCGATGATCGGAGTACCTGTCTTCTTAGCTTCTTCGTAGCAGTCCATGATTGCAGTGACCTGCGGAACACCGATACCTGCAACGACACGTGTTGTACAGATAGATCCCGGTCCGATACCAACCTTAACACAGTCAGCACCTGCTGCAACCAGATCTCGTACAGCTTCTGCTGTTGCAACGTTTCCTGCAATGATCTGCAGATCCGGATACTCTTTTTTGATCATGCGCAGACATTTGAAGATGTTCTCAGAATGTCCATGTGCAGAGTCGATTACGATACAGTCTACATGTGCTTTAACCAGTGCAGCTACACGATCCAGAACGTCGTCGGTAATACCTACAGCAGCACCGCAGAGCAGGCGGCCGTGATCATCCTTCGCAGAGTTCGGATACTGGATCTGTTTCTCAATATCCTTGATCGTAATAAGGCCAACCAGATTGCCGTCTTTGTCAACGATCGGAAGTTTCTCTTTTCTTGCTTTTGCAAGGATGCTCTTTGCTTCTTCGAGAGTAACACCTTCCTGTGCGGTGATCAGGTTCTCGGAAGTCATGGACTCTTTGATCTTCTTGGTGAAGTCTGTCTCAAACAGCAGGTCACGGTTTGTGATGATACCAACCAGCTTTCTGCCAACAGTGATCGGTACACCGGAAATTCTGTATTTTGCCATCAGATCATTGGCATCCTGTAATGTATTTTCCGGAGAAAGGAAGAACGGATCGATAATTACACCGTTTTCAGAACGTTTAACTTTGTCAACTTCATCTGCCTGCTGCTCAATGGTCATGTTCTTGTGGATGATACCGATACCACCCTGTCTGGCCATTGCGATTGCCATTCTGTGCTCAGTTACAGTATCCATGCCCGCACTCATCATCGGAATGTTGAGTTTGATTTTCTTAGTAAGATATGTGCTGATATCGACCATGTTCGGAGTTACTGTAGAAAACTGCGGTACGAGAAGTACGTCATCAAATGTAATGCCTTCACCGATAATCTGTCCCATGCTTATCTTTCCTTTCCTGCGTAAATACTTATATATTTAAAGTCATGTTTTTAGGTATGTTTAAAAAATAGTAGCAAACCGACTGCACAAAGTCAAGCCAAAAAAATCCCGATCTGCGGAAGCAGATCAGGACTTTTTTTAGACATCTTTTTGTCAATTTTTAGACAAGAGCTTTTCCAAATGCCTCACAGTCATTCAGGCCGTCCGCATCCGGGGTTTCGTTCAGGATCAGGCTGTCTGTACAAAGGGTAATTCCCTTTTCCTGGCAGGAGCTTTCCCAGGTTCTCATCCATTCGCCGTCTCCCCAGCCGTAAGAACCGAATAATGCAACCTTCTTGCTTTTCAGTGTATCCTCACAGGCCTCATATACCGGAAGGAATTCGGTATCCTCCAGTTCTTCGGCTCCCATAGCCGGACATCCCCATGCAAGGGTATCGAATTCAGCTGCTTTTGCAGCAGAAAATGAGGAAACCTCAAAGAGCTCAGCCTCCGCTCCGGCAGCCTTAGCTCCCTCCAGGATCTTCTGTGCCATTGCCTCTGTGTTGCCGCTTCCACTCCAGTATACGACTGCTACTTTACTCATTTTTCTGTACTCCTTTTTCTTTAAATAATAAAAACAGTAAACAAATTCTCCGGACATTCGTCTGCACCGTATGCAGCACCAACCATCCGTTTCAGGCGGCTACCGTCAATCGCATGACGCTCCGTCCGTTTTCTTCAGGCGGCTACCGTCAATCGCATGACGCTCCGTCCGTTTTCCCACAGCCTGTGATAGACTTCTCCGCATTTACGATAGGCTGCAAACTGTTTCTGCGCCTTGCATGCATCACAATACACTTTCCAGCATCCCAGACATTTATAGTTTTTCCCTTCATTTTGGATGAATCCGATCACATCCCCCAACGGATAATCCAGAAACACGCCGATCTCATGCGGAAATTCCTCCTGTGTACGCATGCGCTCAATCAGGCGGGAAATAGCTGCCTCTGCCGAAAATTCGTGATATCCATATTGCTTCAAAAAACGATGTACGCCGGATTTCTCCAGATCTTTCTGCAGCCGTTTTTTTCGGCAGACATACAGCAGTGCCCGATCTCTGCACCTTTTCAATAGGAAGATCGTGATTCCTCTGCTCTCCAGCTTTGCATTCCACTCTTCCAGCTGTCTATGCAGATTCTCGTCGGAAATGCAGGGCATGGAAAACAGATTTGCCGTCTTCACTGCAGCCAGAGTCGGCGCACAGTTATTGATCAGATATGGTTCCACATCATAGCAGTGCTTTGTCATAGCTTTTCCCTCTTGATACTTTACTGGCAATTCTCTTTTTGATTTGAGAGATTGCGGAGTTAGTCATTGCTCGCAGTTAGTTTCATCTAACCATCAGGCCGTAAGTAAGCGGAGATACGCTCTCCGCTTACTTATTAGTTATTTCTAACTATAGTTAATTTAGCATAACTCATTTGAAATTACAAGAGTTTTCTGCCGGATTTATTTCATTCCATACCATCCAACGCCTTCCTCTTTCCATCCGACACGAACCAGCATATCGTTTTCACCTTTGCTCTTGGTATAGTTATGCGATCCTGCCTGTGCATTGGGATTATACTGACGATACAGCGGAACGCCCTTTGCGTCATCAGAATACCAGCCAATGCCTTCATACTTCCATCCGACACTGATCAGCATATCGCGTTCTCCTTTGTTGGCCGTATAATGATGATCTCCTGCATTTGCATTATACAGACGATATACCGGAGTTCTGGATGTTTTGGGAGCATTCCAGCCAATTCCCTCATAAGACCAGCCGACACGCACCAGATAATTCTTCTCTCCCAGGCTTGCGGTATAAAAATGTTCACCGCTGTTCGGATTGTATAAGCGATACATCACGCTCGCTTTTGCCGCAGACGGGGTCTCCGGTTTATTCGGAGTCTTCGGCGTATCCGGGGTTTTCGGCGTATTCGGCGTCTTCGGTGT
>JAUNAK010000080.1 GCA_030527665.1 Eubacteriales bacterium | reverse complement strand
ATAACAACGGCTATCCACAGAACGGCTATAACAACGGCCGACCGCAAAATGCCTATGCCGACGGTTATCCGGAAAATAATCCGTCCGCATATGTAGACGATGAGGAGTACAGACGAGTACACGAGGGCGACGATTACGACTTTGGTTTTGCTCCCAGAAAGAAGAAAAAAAAGACCAAACCGCAGCGTCCTTCCCGCGAAAGAAACAATTACGAAGACGAAGAGTCCTATGAAGACAGACGTCCTCCCAGAAAAGAAAAAAGAAGGAAATCACATCCGTTTCTCAGACTGCTGAGAACGGTGCTCATTCTCGCTGTCATCCTTGGCGGCATCGGCTGGTTTTTCCTGCATATGGCATTCAGCAAACTGGATCGGGTAGATCCGGTTGCCAACACTGCAGCCAACCGTGTTACCAAGGCAGCCGGTGTTACCCCTTACCGCGAAAATGGTGTCATAAACATTCTGCTGATCGGTCAGGATGCACGAAACGGTGAGACCCAGACCCGCTCCGACACGATGATCATCTGCAGTTTAAACCGCAAGACAGGCAAGATCACTCTGGCCTCTCTGATGCGTGATATGTACGTATCGATTCCGGGCTATGATTCAGAAAAACTGAATGCCGCTTATGCCTATGGCGGTATGGAACTTCTGGATGAAACCATCCAGATCGACTTCGGCATCAATATCGACGGCAATGCTGTCGTTGATTTCGACGGATTCCTGACAGCACTGACTTCCGTAGGTAATATTGAGATCGAGCTCTCTCAGGAGGAAGCGGATTACCTCAACGTCAATCCGGCTCTGGGTGAAAACAATGACTATATCGAGGGTGTTCTCTGGAACCTGACACCAGGCGTCAATTCGCTGACGCCAAAGCAGGCTCTGGCTTACAGCCGTATGCGTTATGTAGGCAATTCTGACTGGGATCGAACCACCCGTCAGAAAAAAGTCATCCAGGCCGTTTTTTCAAAAGTGAAGCACAATCCGGTCCAGCTGATCCGTACCATGAATGCAGCTGCGCCATCCATCAAGACCGATATGTCGGATTCCACGCTCATCCGTGCCTGTCTGTATGCAATGCTCTGCGGAAGTGATATGAAAACCGCATTGATCCCCGGTGAGGGCATGTACTATGCAGATAATATCAACGGAATGGCCGTTCTTGTTCCGGATCTGGATGCCTGTCATCAGGCACTGCTGGATTATCTGTACAACGGCGGAAGTTCGATCGGTACAGTCAATGAACAGATCACCGACAATACCGTTCAGCCCACTGCCAATGACAATAACAGCAGCGGAACTCCGGATACTTCCGAATGGCCGGATCTGGACGGTGACGGAATCGGTGATGTAGACGAAGACCACGACGGTATTCCCGATTCCTGGGGAGATGTCTGGTAATTATTAAAGTCGAGCTCTGCGAGACTTCGCGCGGGATTCGTGTCAGCTTCAGCTGACATCTACCCATCCGAATCCCTGCGGAGTGTTTATCTCAGTCCGAGATTGGACTCCCACTGAGTTGATCTTGTAATTGCTCACCGCTTGCAGAAGCGGGAGTCTTCTCGATTGAGATAAATTTACTGCAGAATTTAATATAGAAAGGACGGTAACGTCTATGATGAAAACTACAGCTTTGATTGTTTTTGCTGCCATGTATATTCTGATGATCCTGTTTATGAAGAAACGTCTGTGGATCATTCTGGCTGCTGCTGCATTCATGGTCGTTTCCGGTATCCTTCCGCTTTCCGCCATTCCCGGAGCAATTAACTGGAATGTTTTGATGATGATCACCGGAACCATGGTACTGGTAGAATATTTCATCCGTTCCCAGATGCCGAATCTGCTTTCGGACATTCTCCTGGAAAAATCCCGCAATGTCATGTGGGTCATCATCTATATGTCACTGTTTTCCGGTGCGATCTCTGCATTTATCGATAATGTTGCAACGGTTCTGATGGTAGCTCCGGTAGGACTTGCCATCTGCAAAAAGCTGAAGATCTCTCCGGTTCCTATGATCCTGTCTATCGCCGTATCCTCCAATCTGCAGGGAGCTGCTACACTGGTTGGAGATACCACTTCTATTATGCTTGGTGCCTATGCCAACATGGATTTCATGGACTTTTTCTGGATGAAAGGACATCCGGGAATCTTCTTTGCTGTTGAACTTGGTGCCCTTGCCACGGTTCCGGTCATGATGTTCCTGTTCCGCAGGGACACACAGCCGGTAGATGCCCATCAGCGCACCAAAGTACTGACTCTTGTTCCTTCTGTTCTGCTTTGCATCATGGTACTGGCCCTGATTGCCGTATCCTTTTTCCCCGATAAACCCGCAAATACAAACGGTGTACTTTGCATACTTTTCGCACTTGCCGGAGTCATCCATGATCTGGCGGCTGCCAAAAAAGAAGGTACGGCCGGACATACCCGCGAAGCTTTGAAAAGCATTGATTTTGAAACTCTTTTTATCCTTCTCGGTCTCTTTCTTGTCATCGCGGCTGTTACACAGGTCGGCCTGATCGATGATATTGCACAGCTGATCGGAAATGCCGGCGGCAGCAATATTTTCCTTCTGTATACGATCATCGTATGGGGATCGGTTGCCGCTTCTGCCTTTATCGATAATATTCCATATGTAGCCACAATGCTTCCGGTACTGGCCGGACTCTGCACATACCTGCAGATCGAGCCTTATCTGCTCTATTTCGGATTGCTTACCGGTGCGACGCTTGGCGGAAATCTGACCCCGATCGGTGCTTCCGCCAACATCACCGCCACCGGTCTGCTGAAGAAAAACGGATATGATACCACTTTTTCCGATTTTATGAAGATCGGAGTTCCATTTACACTTACGGCTGTTCTGGCCGGTTATCTCTTTATCTGGATTTTCTGGCATTGAAAGGAGCGATTCTTTGAACTACTATATGATTTTTCCCGTATACGATACGGTCGTTCTGCCGAATGTTGAATATCAGCTGGGCATTGAAGATCTCTCCGATGCAGAAAAAAGCCGTCTCGAGTCAGACGGCAGCTATGCGCTGCTTGTACCGACCAAAGACTACTGCCGCCGCAAACAGCTGACTATGGAAAAAGTCAGCGGCTTCGGTGTTCTGCTCCGGGTCCTGGACATCAAAATGACCAATTTGGGAACCAGGCTCCATGCCATCTCGGAACAAAAGGTCCGCATTACCGATGCCTCCTGTACCGACGACATTCCCGAAGGTTCTTTTCTGCCTTTGGACGAGATCAATGATCTGACAAAAACAGGATATGAAACACTTGTAGAAGATCTGCGCAATACTTCCCTGATGATCGCTGACAACTTCCAGAATAACGATCTGATCAAAACAATTATCCGAAAATGCCATACCATTAACGAACTGGCCGCCCTGGTCGGTCCCTTTATTGATATGACCCCGGCAGAAAAATACAGTCTTCTGGTCACCGATTCCATGAAAACGCGGGGACTTGCACTGAAGGGTGCCCTTCTGCGTTTCCGCGGCACCGTAGAAATGCAGATCGATCTGCAGGAAAAATACAACGACGGCGACGGACAGCAGTACAAAAAAGCTGCTATTCTGAAGCAGATCGATATCCTGCAGAAACAGCTCAGTGAAATGGATCCGGATTCGATATCCGAAGAAGAGGCGTATCGAAAAAAGATCGCGGATTCCGGAATGAGCGAAGAAGCCCGTCTGGAGGCAGAACGCATCCTCAAACGTCTTCAGACTTCTCAGCCCCACGATCCGGAACGAAACTCCATGGAGAACTACCTGAATTTCCTTACCGAGCTGAAATGGAGACCCGACAAACTGCCGGTGATCCAGCTGGAAAAAGCCCGCCGCATTCTGGACAGAGACCATTACGGCATGGAAAAAGTCAAGGACCGTATTATTGAGCAGCTCGCCGTCATGCAGCTGAAAAATTCTCCGGAAGGTTCTATCCTGCTCCTGACCGGTGCCCCCGGAACAGGAAAAACAAGCATCGCCCGCGGCGTTGCCGAAGCTCTCGGCCGCAAATATGTCCGTATCAGTCTCGGCGGTATCCGTGACGAAGCAGAAATCCGCGGCCATCGCCGAACCTATATCGGAGCCATGCCCGGCCGCATCATGGAAGGCATCAAGCGTTCCGGTGCCATGAACCCGGTCATCGTTCTTGACGAAGTAGACAAACTGACCCAGGGAGGCATCAACGGAGATCCCTCCAGTGCACTGCTGGAGGTTCTGGATCCGGAACAAAACAGCACCTTTGTGGACCACTATCTGAATGTTTCCTATGATCTGTCCGGTGTTTTCTTTATCTGTACGGCCAACACGATCGAAACCATTCCGCGGCCTCTGCTGGACCGCATGGAAGTCATCCGCCTTGCCGGCTACACACCTGCAGATAAACTGCAGATTGCCAGAAAGCATCTGCTGAAACGTTCACTGAGGGATAACGGGCTGACCTCCAAAGACCTGCGGATCTCCGCAGGTGCTCTGCGAAAACTCATTTCCGACTACACCGCCGAAGCAGGCGTACGTGGTCTGAAAAAACAGCTGGATACGATCTGCCGTAAAGAAGCCGCCGCCTTTATCCAAAACGGCCGTGAACCGATTGCACTGAAAGAAAAGGATATCGAACCGCTTCTCGGCAAACCTCTGCTCCGCCATGACCGCATTGCCGCTGAAAATCCCTCCGGTATCGTAACCGGTCTGGCCTGGACACAGGCAGGCGGAGAGATCCTCTTTATCGAGGCCGTATCCATGAAGGGAAGCGGGCGTATGCAGCTCACCGGACAGCTGGGCGATGTAATGAAGGAATCGGCATCCATTGCTTTTTCCCTTGCCAAATCGACCTTTGCGGATTCCGATATAAACTTCTCCGGAATCGATATCCACATCCATGTTCCTGCAGGTGCCGTTCCGAAAGACGGTCCCTCCGCCGGTATTACCATATTTACCGCCCTGTATTCTCTTCTGAGTGATCGGAAGGTTCCCTCCGATCTTGCCATGACCGGAGAGATCTCCCTCCGCGGACGGGTACTTCCGATCGGAGGTCTTCCGGAAAAACTGATGGCAGCCGAGCGGGCCGGTATCCGCCGTGTACTGATTCCGCAGGAAAATGTACGTGATCTGGAAGAAATACCGCAGGAAGTTCTGCAGTCACTCCGGATCATTCCGGTAAAAACAGCAGAGGATGTGATTCGGGAGGCATTTGCATAACAAAGTCTATTGGAGTAACCGATATAAAAAACGTGACTGATATGAATAAGAATGTAACTGATAGAACGAAAAATATTTCTGACCAAAACATAGGTGTCCGAACCGATATGCATAAAGAAAAGTGCGATACAAAAGAAGCGGCAGCAGGAAAAACACCTGCAGCCGCTTCTGATTCCAACAGCTGTGTCATTCGCCCGATCGCCTATATGCATTCCTCCTTCGTAACCAAATTCGGTATCCCCCGGCAAAGCGGACTGACCGATGCCCGGGCAGAGATCGTTTTTGAACCGGAATACGCTTCCCCGGAAGCCTTCCGGGGCATTGAGGAATTTTCCCACCTCTGGCTGATCTGGGGCTTTTCGGAAAATACCGGACGCTGGAGTTCCACGGTCCGGCCGCCGCGTCTGGGAGGAAATGTCCGCATGGGAGTCTTTGCCACCCGCTCTCCTTTCCGTCCCAATAACCTGGGACTTTCCCTTGTACAGCTGGAAAAGGTGGAGCATCGTTCCAACCGCTGTATCCTTCATGTTCTCGGGGCCGATCTGATGGACGGCACCCCGATCTATGACGTAAAGCCCTACATCCCCTATGTAGATGCCCGGCCGGAAGCCGCCGGTGGATTCACCGATCATACCGACTGGCAGAATCTGGAGGTTCGATTTACAACGGAGGCAAGGCAGGAAGCTGCCCGTTCCATGCCGGAAGAAAAGCTGGAGGAGCTTCGCCAGATCCTAGAACTGGATCCGCGGCCTTCCTACCAGAAGGATCCCGACCGCATCTACGGTCTGTCCTTTTCCCGCTGGGAGGTTCATTTCCGGGCGGATGAAAAGATACTGACGGTTCTCAGCATCGAAGACCGAATATAACGCGAGCATCATCGGAAAAATCGACAAAAAGAAACGGCAGCCGTATGCATCAGCTACGGCTGCCGTTTCTTTTTATCCGATTATTTTATTCTCTTTTTTTCTTAAGTTCTCCCCACACAGCCATAATATCCAGGAGTGCCATTTTCTCATCAACGTCCAGCTTTTCCACACGTGAATATAACTTTCTGTCGATCTCAGAAGAATTCCGCATCTCTATCTCGGTATTCAACACAAAATCATCCAATGTCATACCTGTTTTCTTCGCATAGTAAGAAAGCACGCGCAAAGAGATGGGGGTTCTCTGGTTTTCGATGTTACTGATATAGCCGGATGTGACATTCAGATCCTCGGCAACCTGCTGCTGTGTCATATGATTTACTTTTCTCAGTTCTTTTACTTTTCTTCCGATGTTTTCAAAATCAAAGTCTTCACTGTACTTGTAGTCCATGGATATTCCTCCGTTTACCTACTCCTGCATCACATTTCCACACACGCTGCAATTTGGTCTAACCAATTCCCCCTATATTGTATCGTGTTTTTCAGATTTTTTCCAGTCTATTTCATGAAAATTCCGTGAATTTGTGCGAATTCCACATAAAAAAGCCGCATTACCCATAAATAAGTAATGCGGCTGCGCTTTTTTTGAATTATTAGGAACAAATACAGCATTCGTGCAATTATATCTGATTCAGTGCATTTGCCAGATCTTCGAGAATATCCTCTACATTCTCAATACCGACAGACAGACGAACCAGATCCGGTCCTACACCGCCTGCAATCAGTTCTTCATCGGTCATCTGCCGGTGTGTACTGGATGCCGGATGCAGAACACAGGTATGTGCATCTGCTACATGTGTAGCAATGATCGCCACCTTCAGGTGCTTCATAAAGCTTTCTGCAGCCGTTCTTCCGCCCTTAATGCCGAAAGAAATAACGCCGCAGGATCCCTTCGGCATATATTTCTGTGCCCGCTCATAGTACCTGCTGCCCGGCAGTCCCGGATAATTCACCCATGTGATCTTCTCATGTGCTTCCAGAAATTCCGCGATCTTCTGTGCATTGCTGCAATGCCGCTCTACCCGTACAGCCAGAGATTCCAGTCCCAGATTCAGCATATAGCAGCTCATCGGAGACGGAATCGCCCCCAGATCACGCATCAGCTGTGCGGTAGCCTTTGTGATATAAGCGCCCTCCCTGCCGAACTTCTCTGCATAGGTAATTCCATGATAGGATTCGTCCGGTGTGCAAAGTCCCGGGAACTTATCAGCATGTGCCATCCAGTCAAATTTTCCGGAATCCACGATACAGCCGCCGACAGTGGCATCATGACCATCCATGTACTTTGTTGTCGAATGTGTAACGATATCCGCACCCCATTCAAAAGGACGGCAGTTGATCGGCGTTGCGAAGGTATTGTCTACGATCAGCGGAACGCCATGTGCATGGGCTGCATTGGCAAATCGTTCAATATCCAGCACATTCAATGCAGGATTTGCCAGTGTCTCACCGAAAACCGCCTTTGTATTCGGTTTGAATGCCGCTTCCAGTTCCTCATCGCTGCAATCCGGATCAACAAATGTAAAATCGATGCCCATACGGCGCATCGTTACATTAAACAGATTGAAACTTCCGCCGTAGATCGTTGAGGAAGATACCACATGATCGCCGGCTCCGGCCAGATTAAATACGGCATAGAAGGTTGCCGCCTGTCCGGAAGAAGTCAGCATGGCTGCCGAACCGCCCTCCAGTGCTGCGATCTTGGCCGCTACCATATCATTGGTCGGATTCTGCAGTCTGGTATAAAAATAGCCGCTTGCCTCCAGATCAAACAGTTTTCCCATATCCTCGCTGCTGTCGTATTTAAATGTTGTACTCTGAATGATCGGAATCATTCTCGGCTCTCCGTTTTTCGGCTCATATCCCGCCTGGATGCATTTTGTTTCCTGTCTCATATGCATTATCCTTTCCTGTTTTCATTTCAGCCGGACACAGGTCTCCCCGATCTTTCGCACCGCGTGCGAACCCTCTTCGAGATTCACAAATGAATCGTTGTCTTTGCTGTGGATATCCTGTTCCGTTACCGCAGTCACTAACTTATATTCTACTATATTCCTAGTGTAATTGACCATATTCCCTATAAAAAAAGACGGAACCTTTTTTCCGCATGGTTCCGTCGGATATCGTATATCGCATATGAGCATTTTTCGGTCAATGGCCAGTATTCTCCGTGCATCCGTTCTGTTCTCTTCTCCTATCCTCTGCCATGGCAAGAATCGCGGGAGCCAGTTCCGGAAGATGAGCAGTAACATCATTTCTGAAGATCTGAAACTCCTCCGCTGTCATTCCTACAGTTGATGCAGCTGCTTTTTCAGCCGCCTCCAGTACTCGTTTCTCTCGATCTGTTAAGTCTGAATAGCGCATATCTGACCTCTTTTCCATTACACCTGTGCATGTACCTTTTATTGTACATGCATGTATGTTTTTCAGTATCTTTATCAGTATAAAATGATTTTACGATAAACGCAATCCTTACCAGGGCAAAAGAACGTCCACGGGACGTTCCATTTGCATATCCGGCAAACAAAATCCCTGCCGCATATGGCATGCAGCAGGGGAATGATCTATCTATTCTGTTTTTTACAGCTTTGCCTCGATCGCAGCAGAAACACGGTATCCGTTTTCTTTCCAGTCCTCGACCAGTGCAAGTGCCGCGGCACGACAGTCCGCAGCCTCCATATCCAATGCATGCAGCACCAGTTCTTCTCCGCTTCCCGGATAGTCACCAAGTTCCTTCAGCAGATCCTTAAGACAGAAGAAGACCATCATCTCTTCCAGACTCATTTCTTCGTCCGCCTTTTTCTCCTTCATGGCTTCTACAGGAAGCTTATCGCAGGCAAGCTTCAGAACCATCCGGCGGCTGCTTTCCCGGTTATACAGACGTGCGGCATATCTGCTGAATCCTACAAAATCCAGCTTCAGCGCATTGTAGATCTGTTCGGTACAGTCGATTCCCATATCGCCGGCAAGGGCAAAGGCTTCCTTCTCTCCCAGCATACGACGTACCGCCCGCTTTCCTTCTTCTGTATCCATCAGTCTTCTGATCCGAAGGGCAATTCCTTCTGCAGTCTCTTCCTCCATGCCGGACGGATTATCCTGTACATATTCATACAGACGATTCAGCAGACGGTACTCTGCCTCCTCCGGAGAGATTCTGCCGATCTGCAGCAGAAATCCATGGAGGATATCTGCCTGTACAGATCCCTCAAAGGAAGACAGACCTGCCATGGGTTCTTCTTCCAGAAGCACAGCGATCAGATCTCTGCATGCCCGGAAATCTTCTGCAGTCATTGCACTGTCCGTCAGCAGAAGCGGAAGATCGATCAGCTCTGCAATCTTAGCTGCTGAATAAACAGGTGCAACATCGTTTTTGCAGCCTTCGAATAACAGCCATCTGGCAAGGATCGGATTCGACTTCAGATCTTCTCGATTCATAAACTGGATCGCAAAGATACGTCCCCAGCCCTGGTTGATCTGTGCAGCATCTGCCAATGCAGCGGCACGATCCTCCCAGTAGCACATGGAAAAGCAGCAGAACAGCGTGAATTCCCCGCAGGTCGAAAGAATTCGAACCATATCATGTACTTCCTTAGTTCCCATGTCTGTAAACTCCAGAAGAAGAAGTGCAAATTTGACACATTCCACATTTCCGGAATACATCAGCAGGCTGACTGCCAGCTTATACAGATTATGGAAATCCAGTTCCTGCTGTTTCTCCTGAATCGTCCGGCTGACCGCATCGGCGATCTCCAGTGTTGTATGAATGCTTTCAGAATTATCAAAATATGCCTCCAGAACCTTTCCCGCACCGGCAATGTCACCGTCTGATGCCAGCTGCAGTCCTTTGGCCGCCTCCTCCGGAAGCTCACCTTCCGGTGTTCCAAGATGATAGTACATAATTCCGTCCAGTGCACCATCTGCAAATTTTCCCGCAGACGGAAGGCCGAAATCCCCGCTTCTGAGCGGAGTCCCCGAAGCCTGATGCGCCTGGAATACCTCCAGGACTTTTTTGATTATTGACGGTTCACTGTTCCCCGTTGTCTGCATGTGTATAACCCCTTTCTACATCGTTAAAACGCTTTCATAATCGATAGACTGCCTGTATCCACCGGGATATTTTCGCAGTTTAATTCCCCCGGAAGAATATCCTTATTGCTTCCGTGATAGTCGCTTCCTCCGGATATATATAGCCGATAGGACTCCGCCGTACGAACCAGCTCACGGATCTCTTCCATGGTATATCTGGAATAATAGCACTCCAGACCCCGGATCCCCTTGGTGATCAGGAAGGAAAGCTGCGCATGAAACTGCTCCCAGGTCAGCTTCTTCTCACCCTCTCCTCCAAGCGGATGTGCCCAGACAGGTATGCCGCCGGCTTCCAGAATGGCTCCGATCGCCATCGCAGCCTCGATGCACATATCCTCTGTCCCGCTGGGATTGATAAATCGCCGAATGGCTTCTTCTCTCGTTCTTGCAACCCCCTTCTGTATCAGCAGGTTTGCCAGATGCGGCTTTCCTACGCTTTTCATTCGATAAAAAGTCGCGATCTCGTCATCCGAGATCGGAACTCCTTTCTCATCCATCAGATACCGAAGCCGCTTGTCCAGCTTTTCTCTGCGCAGGTCTCTGCCTTTCTGCAGAGCCGCCTGAAAGACCGGATTACGCGGATCGTAGTTATAGCCGAGAATGTGACATTTTCCCATATCCGATACACAGGAAAACTCAACCCCCGGAATGAACCGCACTTCCGGCGGAACCAGCGGCAGCAGCGCTGCGATTCCGGAGACAGTATCATGATCTGTCAGCGAAAAGACCCGGATTCCCTGTTCAGTTATTTGTTTCACCAGCACCTCCGGATGATCGCTTCCATCCGAAGCAGCACTGTGCATATGCAGATCAATAATGGATTGCAAATAATCCCTCCTGTTTCGATAAAATCGTTTTTCAGCAGGATACTTCTTCTTTTTCTTCTCCTGCAGGTCTGCTTATTATATCATCACAGGCCAAACAGCACAAGTGTTCGACTCTCCGAATCCCTCCGAATCCCTGCGGAGCTTTTATCTCAGTCGGAGATTGAACTCCCACTGAGGCGATCTTCTAATTGCCCACTACTTGCAGGAGTGGGAGTCTTCTCGACTGCGATAAAGTTTTTCCTCATACCTCATAGTCGAAGAGTCCGGCATTTTTCTCCTCAAGTGCCTTGATCGCATGGTAGGTATATTCGGTAAACGGAACCGGAATATCCACCTCCGCTGCCTTTTTCATCAGAACACCTGCGAGCATTTCGATCTCGGTCTTCCGGCCGGCATCCAGATCCTGCAGGGTAGAAAAACGGGCTCCCGGCATGGCCAGATTCCTGGTATTCGGCTGATAGTCAATGACGATTCCCAGTTTACGTGCAACCATAATGGTTTCAAATGCCAGGCAGTCATGGATGTATGCCACATGTTCACTGTCCAGATAAGCACCGTAGCCTACTCCGAACACTGCCTGCGGAAGATTGGTAGACAGATTAAATGCAAACTTCTGCCACATCTCCGTAATGATCGAATCACTGAAACGGCCATTGATCCCGCAGGTCATCAGCATCATTTCAATTGCCCGGCAGCGCTCTGTTTTTTCCTTTGTATGCTTTTCTCCGAAGATCAATCCATCCCTTGTGGTCGGACTGATCACGATCTCATTCCCTTTTCTGGCGGATACGATCCGCATGAAGGACCAGAGCATATGCTCCTCCCCGATCTCCTTTGCGATCTGCTCCTCCGCATCGATTCCGTTCAGCGGACTCAGCACGATCGTACCGGCCGGATCTGCCAGTTCGCGCTTCAGGATCTTTCCCAGCTCTGTAATGGTTTTGATATCGTGCAGGATATCCGGAATCGCATCGTATTTTGTAGCAACGATCAGCAGATCTACACCGAGTGATCCCGCCTCCACGGCAGACCGTACCTGCGGCTTATAGCGGCGTCCGTTGATCACCACACCTTCCCGTTTCAGTTTTTCGGCTCTCTCTCCCTCTGCAATAACAGAGAATCGATCCCCGTATACGTATGATAAACCGGGAATAAACCAGGCACCTACAGCACCCGCCCCGATCAATGCAACCGATTGAATTCTCATAAAAAACACCTCCGTACTCTAGCTATTGTAGTAGAGACGAAGGTGTTGTGCAAGTTTTATACTTTTCCAATTATAAGGAAGCAAAGACCGAAGCCAGTGAGCCGACAACTGCCACGGTAAATAAAACCGTAATACCGACAGCAATCAGCATCAGAATCAGTTCCGCCCGTGCCCAGTTTTTCTTATTCGTATTGGTATCCGAAGAGAATGCCCATACAAGCAGCAGAACAAAGTTGGCAACCGGAATCATCATCAGAAGCATCGTTACCAGCCAGTCGCCTGTAGTCATCGGCCGATCTTTTTCCTGCTGCACCGGAACAGATGAAAATCCGCCCGGCTGCACATATGAATTCTGCTGATATCCGCTCTGCTGGTATCC
>JAUNAK010000142.1 GCA_030527665.1 Eubacteriales bacterium | reverse complement strand
ATTAATGTTATATCTATTTATTAATCGTGTCCACTTTAATAAGTATAATGCATGCTTTTAAAAGTTCGGATGTTGTAACAGCATGGATCAATGTCATTATGCTGAACTATCTGTCCATTTATGCTTCCGATACATTAGGGGTAAATGTCGGTACAATCGGAATGATGCTGCTGGCCAGTAAAATCTTTGACGCATTTACGGATATATTTGCCGGCTGGCTTGTCGATAATACGAAAACGAAATTGGGAAAAGCCAGACCATATGAGCTAAGTATAATCGGAATGACAATTACTACCATATTACTGTTTTCCTGCGGACCGGAATGGAGCTACACATTAAAATGCGTATGGATCTTTACCATGTACACCTTGTGTTTCTCTGTTTTTTCCACCCTTCGTGCGGCTGCATTAAATCCGTATACGATTCGTCATTTCAGCAACAACAAAGCATTAATAACAAAGGTAGCCTCTTACGGAAGCGTCATTACAATGGGAGGATCAATGATTCTCAGTATTGTCTTCCCGATTATGATGGGAAGACTGGCAACCAGTGCAGGCGGATGGACGATGATCGTAGCAGCAATTATGATTCCGGGTACTGCAATCGGAATGCTGCGTTTTATTTTCTGTAAGGAAGATCCGAGTGTCGATGCGGAAGATAAACATGACAGTGTAAAAATCAAGGAAATCTTCCTGATGTTCGGTAAGAATAAATATGTATGGTTCTTTGCAATTATTATGCTTTGCTACAATGTTATGACCAATCTGGCAGTAGGAACTTACTTCTTCAAATGGATAGTCGGAAATGTTCAGTTGATGGGCTTAACCAGCGCCGCTTCTGTATTGATTCTTCCGTTTATGTTTGTTATGCCGCTTCTGGCTAAAAAACTGGGTTCGATCGGAAACCTTCTTTTTACTCTTGGTTTCATCGGAATTGCAGGATATACCGGTGCATATATCGGCGGAGGAAATGTTGTAACCGCAATTCTTGGACTTGTCCTTGGAAGTCTTGCTACACTTCCGATTGCATATTATCAGGTATTATTCATTATGAATATCTGCACCTATAATGAGATGATCGGACTTCCGAGAATGGATGCATCCTCAGCAATTCTGGCAAATTTCATGTCCAAGTTCGGAGCTGCTATTGGTGCATCGGTTACCGGAGTAATTCTTTCCATAGGCGGATATCTTGCAGGATCAGATGTCACTGTTCAGCCGGAAAGTGCTTTAAAAATGATCCGTGTAGATTTTGCACTTGTTCCGATAGCATGTCTGGTCATCATTATGATCTGTGCCAAACTGTTCACAAAGCTCGAAAAGGAAGCTCCGGAATGGGAAGCTAAACGAAAAGCGGAGCTGGCCGCAGAAAATACCGACTGTTAAAAAAGTTACATATATATTTGCAAATAACGATTCAAAAGGAATTCGCTTTGGAAAGTGAATTCCTTTTTTAAAAGGAGAAATCTGAAATGGCAGAGTATTTAAAATTAAGTTCGGACTCGAAACTGGAAGAGATCTTTTCATACGAGGAGAGTGCTGCTGTATTTGACCGTATATTGCCGGGCATGCGTGCCATGCTGGAACAAAATAAAGCGGGACTTCGTTATTCCGTTCGAAAACTCGCGGAGTTTTCCAGAGGAGCAGTTTCTGAAACTGCAATTGATCGATTGGATGCAGAATTAAAATTGCTGCGTATTGTCAGGGAGAATTCTGCAGAATATACAGAGATGCAGCCTTTAACAGCATGTGCCTCTGCACAAATAATTCCTGAAAGACAGACAGCCATCTATCCGGGTAAACCCTGGTATGATACGGAAGGCAAACGCATCCAGACACATGGAGGTGCTGTTTTTTATGAAAATGGTATATACTACTGGTACGGAGAAAACAAGGATCGTACAGACGGAAAATGTGCAGTCTGGACCTGGGGTATTCGTGCCTATGCTTCTGAAGACCTGTATAACTGGAAAGACCTGGGACTGATCATTCACCCGGATCTGAAAAATCCGGATTCCGGATTATATCCGGAAAAACACGTTGATCGTCCGCACATTCTGAAGAGCAGAACTACTGGAAAATATGTATGCTGGATCAAACAGAGCGGGGAAGAGGCTTGTTTTCTGATTCTCGAAGCAGATGCTTTTACCGGTCCCTATACTCTTGTTAAAGAGAATTATCGTCCTTTTGGTCATGCAGTCGGTGATTTTGATTTGATTCAAAAGGAAGAAAATACGTATCTATTTATGGATGCCGATCATAAGGGCATACTTGGATTACGGATATCCGATGATCTGCATGATGCAGCAGAAGAAATATCCATGCAATAC
>JAUNAK010000019.1 GCA_030527665.1 Eubacteriales bacterium | reverse complement strand
GAGGAGCCGGAACCGACAGAGGAACCCTATGAGGAGCCGGCATCGGAACCGGAGCTGCCTGATCCGAATAACGGCGATCAATATCAGGGAGAACCGGCAGCAGAAGAAAATGTATACGAATAAAATGGTAAAGTATTCTGATTTCAGAGTACACACGAAGGAGCAGTCCCGTGCGGGCTGCTCCTTCTGTGTGCACGAATATAAATATGTGATCAATCGATCGTGTGCCTGTTGAGATTCGGATTTTTTTTTGTTAGAATACAAAATTGTATGAGGAAAAGATGCATAGAGGTTATGCATCGACTCGGGATAGTTTAAGGAAAGAGGATCGGACAGACAATGAAAACAAAAAAATGGGAATCTCTGCTGCGCCTTGGTGTACTTGGATGTACAGCAGCAGTAGTTATACAGGCAGTGCCGGTTTGTGCAGCTGCAGACGAATTAACGGTCAATGATCCGGATACGGTGATTCAGATGGATGAAGAACTTCCGGTCAGCGGCGATGAGGAAGAAACTGCCGGCGTAATAGAGATGACAGAGGTTGAGGAGGATCTCCTGCAGAAGACGGAATCCTACGATATGTATCGAATGTACAATCCCAACAGCGGAGAGCATTTTTATACTGCCAATTACGTGGAAAGAGATATGCTTCTGAAAGCAGGCTGGTCATATGAGGGGATTGGATGGACGGCTCCGGGTGCTGCCGGTTCTGATCCGGTCTATCGTCTGTATAATGAAAATGCCGGTGATCATCACTATACAATGAGCAAAGGGGAACGTGATTCTCTGGTTCGTCTTGGCTGGAAGGATGAGGGAATCGGCTGGTATTCATCCAGAAAAAAAGAAATTCCGCTGTACAGACAGTATAATAAAAATGCTGTGGCAGGATCTCATAACTACACGACCAATGAAGCGGAAAATACAATGCTGGTCAGCCAGGGATGGGATGCAGAAGGAATCGGCTGGTACGGAATCAACGATCCGGATCCGACGATCACACATCCGATCACCATTCTCGATGGCTATGATTTTTCTTCCGTCTATGATTTTAATTATTACACGGCAAATAATGAAACAGTCAGAGAGAAATATGCAAATGATGATATCGGAGCACTGACATATTTCCGCGATAACGGACTGAATAATAAGGACAAGGCAAAAGAAAACTTCGACCAGAGTGAGTATGATAAGATTGCAGAATATATTCGTGTGCATACGCTCTATCCGGAAGCATGCGCAAAGCTGGATCAGGTGGGGTGGAGTCTGGAGGCTGCATTTAACTGGGCTGCTTCGATTCCGTATGTGTCCAGCGGAAGAAATGCGTCAGCCGGATGCGAGTATTTCGCAAAATGGACATTTTCCAATTCTCACGGTGACTGCTATGGCATGTCGGCTGCATTTTATCAGATGGCAAAGGCACTTGGTTACGATGCACACTGGGTTGCCGGATATGTTCCGCTGAACGGCGGCGGAATGGGTGGCCACGGATGGGTCGAGATTTCCGGTTATAAAGGCGGAACCTATGTGTTTGATCCGGATTTTCAGCATGAAAGCGGCAGAAACGGATTTGCGATCTATTACGGCCAGGGCGGAACCTGGAGATATTCCGGATATTCAAGACAGAATTGATACACAATTCGATCATTTCGTAATATAATAGATGCTGTACACGTTTATTCAGGGGAGAAAAAGTGTTTGGCATTTCTTAAACAAGAGGAGTATAAAAATGAAAAAAAGAGTTATTACAATGCTGACAGTTTTGAGTATGGCAGTATCCATGACCGCATGCGGCAATAAAGAGGAGAATGCCGATGCTTCGGCAGCGGAATCTTCTGCAGTAAGTACGGAGGCAGTGCCGGAAGTTGAAGCAACACCGGAGGTTACTCCGACGGCAACCCCGGAGGCAACAGAGGTCGTTATCGCATCGACTTCCGAAACAACACCGGAGGCCGAGAAAAAAGAGGAACCGGAAGCGGAGAATGCAGTTGCAGCAGTTGGACTGAAAACGATCGGTAGCGAAAATGCGGGAGCGAAAAGAATCAATGTAACCAATAAAATGGGAATGGGAATCAAAAGTATTTCTGTTCTGAATGATGAGAATGCAGAGGCGAATAATCTGCTGGCGGAAGGTGATGTTTTTGCTGCAGATGAGGATCGCATTCTTTATTATGAAGTTGCGGCAGATACATCTGCAGGGGATGATAATGCCTCTGAGAAAATGACGGTTCCGTCTATCATTGTCAAGATCACAACGGAAGATGATATGGAGTACACACTGCACGGATTCCCTGTTGAGGATGCTTCCGGAGTTGCCATTACTATTGATGCAGACAATAATATTGCTTATTTCACCTACAAATCAAAAAGCTCCGGGGAAGAGGTCTCTACACTTGAAACAGAGATCTATGGAAGTGCAATGAATCTGAACGGGTATAGTGAGGATACGACCGATTATACCTACTCCGGAGAGGAGTATACCGGTGAGTATGATGCATCGGCCGACCAGGATACCGGATATTACGATGAGAGCTATACGTATGATGAGGCTGAATACTAATAAGTTCATAGTGATAAAAGGATGCTATGGAATAACATCCTTATGAGAAAAGGTCATCTGTTCTCGCAGCAGCGAGGTGCAGATGACCTTTTTGCCTGAAAGCACATGAACAAAGAGAGCAATGGAGCTGCTGCAGAAATGGAGGACTCCACGACAGGGGAAATCTATGATATAATAAATTGCTTAATTATGCAGTTTTAGGAGAAACGGATATCTATGAGGCTTACACGCACGGAAAATACAAAGCGAAATATCATTGTCGGTGAGATCGACAAGATATCCGGGGTTATTCTTCCGTTCATTGTACGAACCATGATCATCCATCTGATCGGGGCGGATTATCTGGGGCTGACCAGTTTGTTTTATTCGATCCTGCAGATGCTGAATCTGATGGAAATGGGATTCGGAACGGCGATCATTTACAGTCTGTATAAGCCGATTGCAGAGAATGACGACCGTAAGATCAATGCACTTCTGCAGTATTATAAGAAGATCTATCGGACGGTCGGAATAGCAGTCGGTGTGACAGGCATATGTATGCTTCCGTTTCTTCCGCATCTGATCAGAGGTAATACGCCGCCGGATATCAATATCTATCTGCTGTATCTGATCTATCTGCTGAATACCTGTGTCAACTTCTTCATTTTTCCAAATCGAAAAGCGATCCTGACGGCGCATCAGAGGGATGACATCAGCGGACGCATCCATATTTTTACACAGCTGGGCATGTATCTGGGACAGGCTTTCTTTATATGGTTTGCCAGGGATTATTATCTCTATGCGCTGATGATGCCGATCTCTTCGGTCATTTACAGTTTGCTCTGCGGCTGGAGGGCAAAAAAACAGTATCCGGATTATAGAGCAGAAGGGGAACTGGAAAAGAGCGAATACAGAGAGATTCGTAAGCAGGTAGCAGGGCTGATGATCCGCAAGGTGGCTATGCTGTCCCGAAATGCTTTCGATTCCATGTTTGTATCCGCTTTTCTCGGCTTAACGATCACCGCTGTATACGGCAATTACTATTACATTATGGATTCTGTGGTCATGATCATTGCCGTGATCAAAACGTCCATGGCCGGAGGTGTCGGAAACAGCATTGCCATGGATTCGATAGAAAAAAACAGAAAAGACATGCACATGATCAATTTTCTGTTTATGTGGATCAGCGGATGGTGTTCGATCTGTCTGTTGTGTCTGTATCAGCCCTTTATGCGGCTGTGGGCCGGCGAGGAAATGACTTTGCCTGTGGGTTACGCGGTTATCTTCGCCGTGTATTTCTATGTGCTGAAAATGAGTGATATTCGGACTCTGTATTCGGAATCTGCCGGAATCTGGTGGCAGGCACGGTATATATCCGTCTTGGAAGCAGCGGCAAATCTGCTTCTGAACTGGCTTCTGATCCGATGGATGGGCTTGTTCGGCATCATTCTGGCAACACTGATTTCGTATTTTGTTTTTAATTTTGCCGGAGGTGCCGTACTTCTATATAAGTACTATTTTACGGAAGGCGGGCTGGAGCGATTTTTTCTGGCACACGGGTTTTATGCAGCGGCGGCGTTTGCTGTCGGAGGAACTACCTATGGAGTGGTTTCGCTCCTGGATCGGATACCTGCCCCCGGATTCTGGCATTCGGCAGCTGTCCTTGCAGGTAAAGCAGGGATCTGTCTGATCCTTCCGAACCTATTGTTCCTGTGTATATATGGCAGAACTGCAGAATTCAAGGAAAGCAGAAAACTGCTGGAAAGGGTTATTCATCGATGAAAGTAGTTATTCTGGCAGGCGGATTCGGAACCCGCATCAGTGAGGAGAGTGTTCTGGTACCCAAACCGATGCTGGAGATCGGAGGAAAACCGATACTCTGGCATATTATGAAAGGGTATGCGCATTACGGATACAATGAATTTATTGTCTGTGCAGGCTATAAGCAGGAGTACATCAAGCAGTGGTTTGCGGATTATTATCTGAATGCCGGTGATGTGACCTTTGATTTTACGGGAGGCAGACATTCCATGAAGATGGAAAAAAGTTCAGTGGAACCATGGAAGATCACGATCGCCGATACCGGACTGCATACGATGACCGGAGGCCGTATCCGAAGGATACGGGAATATGTGGGGGATGAGCCGTTTATGCTGACCTACGGTGATGCGGTCTGCGATGTCAATATCGATGCGCTTGTTGATTTCCATCATTCACACAGAAAAACGGCCACCTTAACGTCCGTGATCCAGAACCAGAGCAAAGGGGTTCTGGATATCAGTGATGTCGGTGCCGTACGGGCTTTTCGTGAGAAAAATGCCGGAGACGGTGTGGCAATCAATGCCGGCTTTATGGTGCTGCAGCCGAACATCTTTGACTATCTGGAGGGAGATGAAACGGTATTCGAGCAGGTCGCTCTGGAGGTGCTGGCAGAAAAAGGGGAACTGATGAGTTACCGGCATAACGGTTTCTGGCAGTGCATGGATTCTCTTCGGGAGAAACAGATTCTGGAGAAATACTGGGAATCCGGAAAGGCACCCTGGAAATACTGGGATTAAAGGTATTTTATTGCTGAGATACGGATTCCTGACAGAAAGAAAAAGCTGTTGAAGCGTAAGGTTCGTCCGGTCTGAGAAAGGAAGTAGCTGTCATGGCAAAATGGAACAGTGAATCGGAAGCCAGAGCAGAGATCAAATCTCTGGTTGCCGCATACTATGAAGAGTATAAGAAAATAGAGTCGGAAAAGGATTTTCAGCCGGGGGATCGGATCGCCTATTCCTCCCGGGTATACGATGAAAAGGAAATGTGTGCACTGACGGATTCCATGCTGGATTTCTGGCTGACGACGGGACGGTTTGCAGACCGGTTTGAAAAAATGTTTGCTGATTATATGGGAGTCCGCTTTGCACATCTGGTAAACAGCGGCTCATCGGCGAACCTGCTGGCTTTCATGACGCTGACGGCTCCGGAGCTGGGAGACCGGCGGATTCTTCCCGGAGATGAAGTTATTACGGTTGCCTGCGGCTTTCCGACGACGATCGCACCGATCCTGCAGTACGGAGCAGTACCGGTTTTCGTGGATGTAACGATTCCGCAGTACAATATTGATCCGCAGGCACTGGAAGGGGCAGTAAGCGAACGAACCAAGGCTGTCATGATCGCTCATACACTGGGGAATCCCTTTGATCTGAAGGCGGTCCGGGAGTTCTGCCGCCGCCGCGGGCTCTGGCTTGTGGAAGATAACTGTGATGCTCTCGGAAGTACCTATACCATTGACGGAGAGACCAGGTTAACGGGGGCATGGGGAGATATCGGAACTTCCAGTTTTTATCCGCCGCATCATATGACGATGGGGGAAGGCGGCTGTGTATATACCAATGATCCTCTGCTGCATCGGCTGATCCTCAGTTACCGGGACTGGGGCAGAGACTGTATCTGCCATTCCGGACATGACAATATGTGCGGACATCGATTTGAGGGGACCTACGGAATGCTGCCGGAGGGATATGATCATAAGTATGTGTACAGCCATTTGGGATATAACCTGAAAGTGACGGATATGCAGGCAGCGATCGGAGTCGAACAGCTGAAGAAAGTACCGGATTTTACCGAACGCAGAAAGGCAAACTGGAAGCGTCTGCGTCAGGCACTGGAACCGGTTTCCGACTGTCTGATCCTTCCGGAACCGGCGGAGAACAGCGATCCTTCCTGGTTTGGTTTTCTGATCACTGTGAAAGAGGAATGCGGTGTAGAGCGAAATACGATTACCGGCTATCTGGAACAGCATAATATTCAGACACGGCTTCTTTTCAGCGGAAATATTATTTATCATCCCTGTTTTGATACGATTCGGGATACAGATGCCTATCGGATCGCCGGAAGCCTTGCAAATACGGACAGGATCATGCGGCAGTCTTTCTGGATCGGCGTGTATCCGGGAATGACCGATGCGATGATCGATTACATGGCGGCCTGTATCTGCAGGGCACTGGGACGATAAAAGTGGCAGAATACAAAGAAGGATTCATTATGAACAGGATACAATTACTGGACTGTACCTTACGGGACGGAGGATATATCAATGACTGGGAATTCGGTCATGATCATCTGATCAGTATTTTTGAACGAATCGTGGATGCCGGGGTGGATATTATTGAGATCGGCTTTCTGGATGAGCGCAGAATAACCGATCTGGATCGAAGCATCATGCCCGGAACAGATCCGGTCAGACAGATCTACGGGGGGATGGATCGAAAAAATACAATGGTCGTCGGAATGATCGACTATGGAACCTGCGGCCTGGATCTGATCCGGCCTGCAGCGGAATCCTGGCTGGACGGCATCCGGGTGATCTTCAAAAAGCACCTTCGCAGGGAGGCAATGGCTTACTGCGAAGCGTTGAAGCAAAAGGGATACTGTGTATTTGCCCAGCTGGTATCGGTGACCAGCTATGAAGATGAAGAAATGCTGGATCTGATCCGGCTCGCCAATCAGGTCAGGCCGTATGCAGTATCCATGGTGGATACCTACGGTCTCATGCATCAGAATAATCTGCTGCATTATTTTGAACTGCTGGATGCACATCTGGATCCTTTGATCGGTATCGGCTATCACGGGCATAACAATTTTCAGATGGGGTATGCCAATGCCATCGAGTTTCTGAAGAGAGGAAAAACATCCGGAAGGGATCTGGTGATTGACGGAACCCTTTACGGATGCGGAAAAGGAGCCGGAAATGCACCGGTGGAACTTCTGGCCATGCATCTGAATGCAGCCTATGGAAAAAAATACAAGATCAGTCAGCTGCTGGAGGCGATCGACGTGAGCATTGCGCCACTGACACCGCAGCCGGCATGGGGATATGATCTGAAGCACTTTATTGCGGCTTTCAATGACTGTCATCCCAATTATGTGTCCTATCTGCTGAATAAGCGGACGCTTTCCGTTCATTCCGTCAATGAGATTCTGCAGAAGCTGGAAGGCGGGCAGAAACTTCTGTATAAGGAAGCCTATATAGAAAAACTGTACTATGAGTATCTGGCTGTCTCTGTCAATGATGAAGAGAGTATCCGAAGGCTGAAGAAAAAAACAGAGGGAAGAGAGATCCTTCTGCTCGGTCCCGGAAATTCGATCCGTCTGCAGAAGGATCGGATACAGGCATTTATGATAGAAAAGGATCCGCTGGTGATCTCGGTGAATTTTATCCCCGTTGAACCGGCGGCGGATTGTCTGTTTCTGAGCAATGCCAAGCGGTATGTGCAGCAGGCAGCGGTCTTGTCCGGAAAGCGAGATCTGGAAGTGATCGCGACTTCCAATGTGGCAAAGACAAGCGGAGATTTTTCCTATCAGCTGTCTTTTCCGTATCTGTTATGCGGAGAAGCCGAATTCCGCGACAATCCGATGCTGATGCTGCTGAAGGTGATGATCCGGCTGAAGCACAAAAGAGTATATATGGCAGGCTTTGACGGCTATGCGGGAGCCTTTCATACCAATTACGTGGATCAGAAGATGGAATATCATTACAGTGATCTGGAATCACAGGAGATCAATCGGGCGGTTTCCGCTGCACTTCGAAAACTTCGTGCGGATATTGAGACGGTTTTTCTTACGGATACGTTATATGACATTTGAGCACAGGCGATCTCTTTTCGAGATTCGCAGATCCATCCTATATACATGAGAGCTGAGGAGCCGATCAGACAGGAGATTCTTTATGAAAATGAAACTTGCCGCGTACATGGCGGATTTCTTTGTGAAAAACAATATTACCGACTGCTTTACCGTAACCGGCGGCGGTGCCATGCATCTGAACGATGCCTTCGGACATAAGGAAGGAATGAACTGCACGTACAATCACCATGAACAGGCATGTGCGATCGCTGCAGAGGGATATACACGTTTATCCGGAAGGCTGGCACTGGTCTGTGTGACAAGCGGTCCGGGCGGTACCAATGCACTGACAGGTGTCATGGGCGGCTGGGTGGATTCCATTCCCATGTTTATCGTATCCGGACAGGTGAAGCGGGAGACGACGCTGTGGAGTACAGATCTCCCTTTGCGTCAGCTGGGAGATCAGGAGATCAACATCGTGGATATGGCGGCACCGGTAACCAAGTATGCGGTCATGGTCACCGACCCGATGCAGATCCGTTATCACCTGGAGAAAGCTCTGTTTCTGGCAAAAAACGGCAGGCCCGGTCCGGTCTGGCTGGATGTTCCGCTGGACGTGCAGGCTGCGGTGATCGAGACGGAGGAACTTGCCGGATTCGATCCTGCAGAGGCGGCGTATCCGGATATGCCGGTCTATGATGAAAGGCAGACAGAGGAGATCCTTCGCCGGATCGAACAGGCAGAACGGCCGGTTATTCTGGCAGGAACCGCTATCCGGCTTGCGGATGCGTATCCGGAATTTCTGGCATGCATCGAGAAGCTGCAGATACCTGTACTGACGGCATGGAATGCCCACGATCTTCTGCCGGCTTCCCATCCGCTGAATGTCGGAAAACCGGGTACCGTCGGAACCCGTGCCGGCAATTTTATTGTACAGAACTGTGATCTGCTGCTGGTCCTCGGATGCAGAATGAATATTCGAATGATCAGCTACAACCGTCTGCAGTTTGCACAGCAGGCATACAGGATCATGGTGGATATCGATGAGAACGAGCTGAAGAAGCCAACACTTGCCATTGACCTGCCGGTCCATGCCAATGTGAAGGATGTGCTGCGGTCGCTGGCGGAAACAGCGGGGGCGGGTTCGTTCAAATCATCTTTCGGTGCGGAGGGAGAGAAAACAGAGACATGTACCGACCGATCCGCATGGCTTGCATGGTGCAGAGAGCTGGAAGAACGCTATCCGGCGGTTCGACCGGCGTTCTATGAGACACATACACCGATGAATCCCTATGCCTATATGACAGAGTTTTTCCGGGTACTGGAGGAAGAGGACAAGGTGATCTGCGGTAACGGATCCGCCTGTGTTGTGACTTTTCAGGCTGCAAAGATCAAAAAGGGACAGCGTCTGTTCACCAATTCCGGCTGTGCGGCGATGGGATATGGTTTTCCGGCTGCCATTGGTGCAGCCGTCGCAGAGAAGGGAAAACGCGTGGTCTGTGTTGACGGAGACGGCAGTTTTCAGATGAATCTGCAGGAACTGCAGACCGTTGTATACAACCGGATGAACCTGAAGATCTTTTATCTGAATAACAATGGCTATCATTCCATTCGTCAGACGCAGAAAAATTCCTTCCAGCCTCCGCTGGTCGGTGTCAGTGACGGAAACGGTCTCAGCTTCCCGGATATGGAAAAAATTGCCTGGGCGTATGGCATTCCCTATATCCGGATCGAAGACATAACGATGGCAGAGAAACAGACAAAAGAGGTTCTTCATACCGATGGACCGGTTATTGCTGAGATCATGCTGGACCCGGAACAGAATTTTGAACCGAAGCTGGGCTCCCGCGTGCTTCCGGACGGACGGATCGTATCGCCGTCACTGGATGATATGTCTCCCTTCCTGCCAAGGGAAGAGTACGAAGCGATCCGACAAACGGCTGAGAAGCTGTAAGTAGGTATCTTTAAAGCGAAGACTTCCGTTTCTGCAAGTGGTGAGTAATAACAAGATGTCTCAGCGGTTGGAAGCTGAAACAGCAGAATACAGACGAGGAAAGGGAATCTATGAAGAGAATACTGATCACAGGACCAACAGGGGCGGTCGGTCTGGCTCTGATCGGGCAGGCACTGGCAGATCATTGCGAGGTAATTGCAGTCTGCCGCCCGGATTCGAAGCGGAAGCATGTTCTGCCGGAATCCGAACAGCTCCATATTCTGGAATGCGGTCTGCAGGAACTGGAGCAGCTTCCGGCGATGGTACGGACGATCGATAAGAAGGAAAAGAAGGGCGTGGATGTTTTTTATCATCTGGCCTGGGACGGGACCTTCGGCGGCACCAGAGACGATCTGTCCGGTCAGGTAAAAAATATTCAGTACACACTGGATGCGGTTTATACCGCAAAGGAACTGGGATGCCGCAGATTTGTCGGTGCCGGTTCACAGGCGGAATACGGCAGACAGGAGGCGGCACTGCGTGCGGATACGCCCTGTTTTCCGGAAAACGGATACGGGATGGCAAAGCTGTGTGCCGGGCAGATGTCCAGAGAACTCTGCTTAAAACTTGGCATTGAACATATCTGGCCCAGGATCCTCAGTATCTACGGTCCGGGAGACCGCCGGCAGACGATGATCATGCAGTGTATTGCATCCTTTCTGCGCGGTGAACAGCCGGTGCTTTCCGGGGGAGAGCAGATCTGGGATTATCTGTATGCGGATGACTGCGGAAGAGCCTTGTATCTTCTCGGAGAAAAAGGAATATCCGGTAAGGTCTATCCGATCGGCAGCGGACAGAAACGGCCGCTGGCTGATTATGTGCGGATCCTTCGGGATCAGATCGATCCGTCGCTGGAGCCGGGGTTCGGCAGAATTCCCTATGGGCCGAAGCAGGTGATGCATTTGTGTGCGGATCTTACGGAATTGACGGCAGATACCGGTTTTGTTCCTGAGATCGATTTCGCGGAAGGGGCGGAACGTACGATCCGCTGGTGCCGGTCACAGACAGAGTATGATAGGAAATGAGTAAGAAGAAAATGAAAAAGATCAGTGTTATGATTCCCTGCTATAACGAAGTTGAAAATGTGGTTCCCATCAGTGAGGCGGTGATCCGGGTTCTGCAGACAGAACTGTCCGGGTACGATTATGAACTTCTGTTTATCGACAACGCATCCACGGACGGAACCAGAGAAAAGCTGGAGGAGCTTTGTGCGGACAACAAAAAGATCCGGGCTATTTTCAATGTGACCAATTTCGGCCAGTTCAATTCTCCGTTTCACGGCATGTGCCAGACGACCGGAGACTGTACGATTACGATGTGCTGTGATTTTCAGGACCCGCCGGAGATCCTGCCGCGGTTCGTGGCGGAATGGGAGAAGGGGCATCGCATCGTCAGCGGCGTCAAAAGCTCCAGTAAGGAAAATGCTTTGATCTACGGACTGCGGACTCTGTATTACAAGATGATCAAAAACATGTCCAGTGTGCAGATGATCGAACACTTTACCGGTTTCGGTCTGTATGACAGGACCTTTATATCCCTTCTTCGTGAGCTGGATGATCCGGTGCCTTTTGTGAGGGGAATCGTTGCGGAATACGGAGCCGGTTTTAACCTGACGACCGTGGAATATGAGCAGCCGCTGCGGAGAGCGGGAAAAACCCACAATAACTTCTATACCCTCTATGATGCAGCCATGCTGAGCATTACCTCCTATACCAAGGTGGGGCTTCGGCTCTGTACATTCGTCGGTGTACTTAGTTCTTTCTGCAGTTTTGTTGCCGGAATCGTGTATCTGATCATGAAGCTGACGCACTGGCATCAGTTTTCAGCCGGAACAGCGCCGATGGTCATCGGTATGTTCTTTATGAGCGGCATAATGCTGTTTTTTATGGGAGTGATGGGAGAGTATATTCTGAATATCAATACCCGTGTGATCCATCGTCCGGTAGTTGTGGAGGAGCGAAGGATCAATTTTGATGAGGAATAAGCGCAGGAAGGAATACCGGAAATGACTTTTGACAGAGAGTTTTACAAAGGAAAGCGAGTGCTTCTTACCGGACATACCGGGTTCAAGGGGACGTGGATGTCCATGGTACTGGCTGAAATGGGTGCGGAAGTGACCGGGTATGCACGGGAACCTGCGGCAGATGCCGTATTGTTCAAAAGAAGCGGTATTGCCGGCAGGATCCGATCCGAGATCGGGGACATACGGGATCTGCCGCATTTGCTGCAGGTCTTCGAGGAGGTGCAGCCGGAGATCGTCATTCATATGGCAGCGCAGCCGATCGTGCTGGAGTCCTATCGGAATCCGGTAGATACCTATGCCGTGAATGTGATGGGGACTGTCAATGTCTGCGAATGTATTCGAAGAACCGCATCGGTGCGGTCCTTTGTAAATGTTACAACGGATAAGGTCTATCGAAACACGGAAGAAGCTGAAGCCTTTACGGAGGAGGATGTTCTGGACGGGTTTGATCCGTATTCCAATTCCAAATCCTGTTCCGAGCTGGTCACAGCGTCCTATCTGCGGTCTTTTCTGCGGGAAAAACAGGTTTCCGTTTCAACCGTCCGGGCCGGCAATGTGATCGGCGGAGGTGATTTTGCGGCAGACCGGATCATTCCCGACTGTGTGCGGGCAGCAATAAAGGGAGAAGCCGTGCAGCTTCGCAATCCGGATGCGGTCCGTCCCTTCCAGCATGTGCTGGATCCGGTCTATGTCTATCTGATGATCGCTGCCGGCCAATATGCGGATCCGGATCTGGCAGGAAGCTATAATGCAGGACCCGATCCCTGTGATTTTTATACCGTCGGCAGACTTACCGGATGTTTTCTTGAAAGCTGGAATCGCCGGGCGGAAAAGAAACCGGATGGGGCGCTCCTTTCCGTACCGGTTTCGGAAAGCTGCAGAAACACGGCAGAAAACCATACGGGACCGGAGGAGACTGCAGGAAGAACACCGGACGGTGCAGACGGGAAAAACGGGAACAAGGCACCCCACGAGGCGAAGATCCTTACTCTGGACTGTACAAAGCTGAAGAAGACTTTCGGCTGGTCACCGGTCTGGAATATGGACACGGCCATGGAAGTGACAGTGGAATGGTATGCGGCCGATGCGGCAGGAGAAGATATCCGGCCGGTCATGCAGGCGCAGATCGATCGATTTGAGAAGGCGTTTATCTCAGGCGAGAAGACTCCCTCTTCTGCAAGTGGTGAGCAATTATAAAAGCACATCAGTGGGAGTCTGATCTCCGACTGAGATAAATGCTCCGAAAGGATGTGCAGGGATTCGGATGGGAAGATGTCAGCTGAAGCTGCCCCGAATCCCGCGCGAAGTCTCGCAGAGCTCGACTTGAATGGAAGTTAAGGATACAACTATGACAAATAAGAAACAGAACAGCGGAATGAAAGAGAAAATGACCGCCATGTGGGGGAAAACAGATAAGCTGTCACGGGGAGATCTTGTTCTTCTTGCCGTGATCGCCTTGTTTTGCTTTATAAGCTATATCCATGTCGATACACTTTATACAGGAAACCGTTCCTGGATCTATTACCATGGAATCGGCGGTTTTTATGATCATGTACACGAGTGGACACAGGATTACGGTGCCAACTATATGCCGACCACCTTCGGGCTCTTTGCAATCTGGAATCTTCCGCTGAAGCTGCTGGGGCTTTCGGAGCCTCCGGGAATTGCCGTTTTTAATCTGTATTATGCCTACTGGTATAAGCTTCTGTCTTTGCTGTTCTACGGCGGAAGTGCCTGGATGCTTCGGAAAACGGCGAAAGTGATGGGAATGGGAGAACGAAAAGCATCTGTGGCTGCATATGCATTTATGACCACGCCCTTCTGCTTTTACAGCCAGTTTATCTTTGCCCAGTACGATATCATCACGGTATTTTTTGTGATCCTCGGGTTATATTATTACTATCGGAACGAGGGAAAGGATATGTATCTGTTTTCTCTCTGGTTCGGTGTGGCTGTGACCTGCAAGTATTTTGCGGTGGTTCCCTTTGTCGCAATGCTGGTTCTTCGGGAGAAAAGAGTGCAGCATATTTTCAAATATCTGCTGGTGATGGCATTTCCGTTTCTGGCGGAACTGGCTGTGTATTATCCGTCGGCAAACTTCCGGGCAAGTGTGCTTGGTTTCAATGCGCTGAATTATGTTTCTGTCGGAAATTTCGATACCGGTGTCGCATCCATCAGCTACACCAAGCTGATCTGTGTGGTAATCGTGCTCTGGGCTTATTTTGTCTATCCGAAAAGCAAAAAGGAGGAAACGGCCTGGTCGCTGTATCTGTCCTCCGGAATCTGTTTTGGTATCTTTGCATTTTCCAAATGGCACCCGCAGTGGCTGATCTTCATGACCCCGTTCTGGGTTCTGGGAATGTTTATCAGCCGGCACATCGAGAAATTCCTGTGGATCGATGCCCTGACGGCAGTGGTATTCATTCATCTGACGATGAGCTTTTACCCGCTTAATGCAGATTATAATCTGCTGAGTATTCTGGTATGGAACCGGATCTTTGATTTTACGCAATACAGTGTCGTGGGAAAGGATTTTCTTCCGTCCATCGATGCCAATACCACCAATTCCATACTGTCGGCGGTCTTTCTGGCAGTCTTTCTGTTTAAGCATCCGAAATATGCACTGGATGATTTTGCAAAGGGACAGGAGAGTGACCGGATGCATCTGATCCGTCTGCGATTTCTGCTTCTGTTTCTGACTTTTACGATTCCTGCATTTCTGGCAGCAGCCAGGAACTCGGGTATGTTTTGAGGATACATAATGACACAAGTAAGCAACAACAGCCGCCCTGCTGCAGCAAAACAAAACCGTTCCGTACGGATCCTGGATTGTACGCTGCGTGACGGAGGCTGTGTCAATAACTTTAATTTTGGTGCTGCCACCATGCGCCGGATTCTGCATGCGCTGGAAGATTCCGGTGTGGAATGCATTGAGCTGGGCTATCTGGATAAGAAGAAGGGAAGCAGCGAAGGAAGAACCGAGTATGCGGATATGGTGTCTGCGGAGAAGGTGCTGTCCGACGGGAAAAAAGAGGGGATACTCTATACGGTCATGATCGACTATGGAAAATATCCCCCGGAGGAACTGCCGGCTCGTCATGCCGGCGGTATCGATGCTGTCCGCCTTTGTTTTCATAAAGAAAAAGCGGCGCAGGCGCTGCAGGCAGGACGTTCTATTCTGGAAAAAGGTTATGTGCTGATGGTACAGCCGATGGTCTGTACCAGATACAGCGAGTATGAATATGAAAATCTGCTTGTCTCTATCGCAAAGCAGCTGCCGGAGGCCGCCGGTGTGTATGTGGTGGACAGTTTCGGCTGTATGAGCGAAGAGGAAGTGATTGAGCATCTGAAGACAGCGGATCGGCTCCTTCCCGGCGGAATGGCTGTCGGTATCCACTCTCATAACAATCTGGATCTGTCACTGGCGCATGGCATGCATGCGGCAGAGCTGCATCTGAACAGACCGGTTCTGATCGACGGATCCCTGATGGGAATGGGGAAAGGAGCGGGAAATCTTCCGGTGGAACAGTTTGCCGGGAGCATGAACCGGACATTTGGAACCTCTTATCGGACAGAACCGATGCAGAATGTGATCCGAAGTACGATCGAACCGCTCCGGAAGATCTATCAATGGGGATATTGTGAAGAATACGCATTATCTTCGAAATACAGGCTTACGCCCAGCTATGCAAAACTGTTTTACCGTGTATACGGCATGTCACTGGAGCAGATGGAAGGTCTGCTTGCCAGGATACCGGAACGAAAAAAAGATTCCTTCGATGCCGCCTTTGCGGAGCAGCTGGCAAGAGAGAACGGTCTGTATCCGGAACATGTGCAGAAGGGAAAATTATCGCTTCTGGATGCCAGAGGCTATACGGTTCGACTGGAAGCGGATGCTGCCGATGTACATATTGTATATATGGGAGCGGCTGAGACCGGGCATCCTGGTCTGAAGTATGACCAGGATCCCTATGTAGTCAGCCATATTGCAGGAGAAAACTTCACGGAAAGCTTTGCCGCTGTTCTGAAGGATCCGGGAATCTCCAGAAGCGGGCTGCAGCTGATACTGACTGCGGACCGTGATACGACGGTTCGACTGTCTGTGGCAGGTGAAGACATGGGAGAATTCCGGCTTCCGGCAGGTGAACGTTTTGAGCAGATCTGTGATGTATCGGAGTTATGTAAGGCAGAACGGGAGTATCTGGATACGATTCATCGGATCCTGTACCTGCTTCTGGATGAGGTGGACCGCATCTGTCAAAAATATGATATTCATTACTATCTGGTATTCGGAGGGCTTCTGGGAGCTGTTCGTCACGGGGATATCATTCCCTGGGATGATGATGTGGATATTGCGATGACCAGAAAGGATTTCGAAGTTTTTCGCAGAGTTGCTCCGAAGGAACTGGGAGAGGATTTCTGCTATCTGGATGCGTCCGGGATCGGCGGCTTTCTGGATTTTATGTGCCGGGTGCTTTATATGAAAGAACCGGTGCCTGGAAATGTATTCCGCAAAGTTGCCGGAAAATGTGATCCCCGCTTTGAGAATAAGCTTCCTCTGGATATTTTTATTCTTGATAAGGCATCGGATGATCCGAAAAAGCATAAACGGCAGATGACACTGGTACGGGGAATCTACGGACTGGGAATGGGACATCGTGCCTACGTAGATAAGCAGGAATATCGGAATCAGGACAGAAAGACACGGCTGGCTGTATGGGGCTTATCGACGGCAGGAAAACTGATTCCGCTGAAAATGATCTACCGGATCCATGACCGGATCTGCACCCGATATGAGAATACCTGCACAAAGGACTACTTCATGTCCAATGGATTTCTGCCCTATATTCACACGCGGTACAGACAGAGCTGGTTTGCCGGAAGCAGCCGTATCCCGCTGGGTGACCGGATGGTCAGTGTTCCGGCGGACACAGAGGGATATCTCCGCAGAGCCTATTACGACTTTTACCATTATCCGCCGGTGGAGAAGCGGATCCCGGAACACAGTCCGACAGCCAGCGGTATCCATTAGCCCCGGCGCATGGGTGCAGGAGGCACCATGCCTATGTACAGTTCTTAAGCTGCCCCTGTTTTTCAATAGAGCAGGAAGGAGAGAAATGTTATGAAAATCTCAATTATTATCCCTGTTTATCAAGTGGAAAAATACATCGGTGCCTGTCTGGACAGTGTGCTTGCACAGACTTTTAACGATCTGGAGATCATCTGCATCCATGATGCGGGCGGAGATGCATCTCCGGAGATCGTCAAAGCTTATGCGGAAAAGGATGCCCGCATCCGTTTTTATGAAAATGAACAGAACATGGGGCTTGCTTCGGTACGAAATCGTGGAATGGATCTGGCCCGCGGAAAATATCTGTATTTTCTGGATTCCGATGACATGATTCGTCCGGATGCCTTGGAAGAACTGTACAGACGGGCAGAGGCTGAGCAGCTGGATGTACAGATCTTCGGAGCGGAGTTTATATACGAGACCCGTGCACTGGAGGAAAAATTTCATACGAATCATGCACAGTTTAAGCAGGAATATCCGAAAGTAACGGACGGCCGAAGTCTGTATGTGAAGTGGATGGATATCTGGGACTGGATGCCGTCCCAGCCGCGTTTTTTCTACAGGAGGGATTTCCTGCAGAAAAATACGATCCGGTTCGTGGACGGGATGCTGCACGAGGATGAAACATTCGCCTTTGATGTTCTGATGCATGCAGACCGGATCCGGGTGACCAATGACGAATTTTTCATACGTCGTTTTCGGGAGGATTCCATCATGAGCAGTATACCGCGGATGAAAAATGTGGAGGGCTGCATAGAGATTCTGAAGCATGTTTCCGAATATCCGGTGAAGGATGAAGCATTGCTGCGCAGTATTCGTTTTTATATGAGCAAAATTTTCAGGGATGCAGCCCGCAAATATCGTCTGGTGATGACGGAAGCTGCAGAGGAGCAGAGAAACTTATCAGAAGAGACTATCGTCGATCCTGTCAGGATGGCGATCTATCACCTGATCGAAATGAACGCTATGTGGGGAGAGTAAGATATGTATATAAAGAAAACGTTATATGCCTGTTCGTCGGTCTATCAGGTAATGCTCTCGCTGATGAAGGCAATGACACAGGATGAGATCGTAGATCTGGTACTGGAAGAACATGGAGTCCCGAACGGCTGGACACTTATGAAGACGATCACCGAGAATATTCCGGAAGTGGACAGGGTCTATTTCCTGCCGAACAGCCTTTCCGTAGATCCCTATCTGCAGAGAGAAGCATCCTTCTGGCCTCGGCAGCGTTCGGCTGTGGTGCGGCATATCCATAAGACACTTGGGCCGAATTTTGATGCAGGGGCTTATAAAGAGAGAAATATCTACTGGGATCTGGGATATATCGGAACTTATCTGAATATCCGCGGAATCGATTACCGACTGCTGGAGGACAGTCTGAATTCCTACCAGCATATCAAAAATAATCGACCGAACTACAGCTATATTTTTTCTGCAGACCGGCGTGTTTTTAAACGAAAGAAAAATCTGCGCCTGGGTGTGATTCCGTTCGGGTATTCGCCTTATTGCACGGAGATCGAAGTAAACTGTAAAGAAGACCTGGAGATTCCCACATACAAGGTAGTGGAAGTACCCCGGGCAGAGATCGAAGCAAAGCTGACCGAAGAACAGAAGCAGCGGCTGTTTCGGGTCTTTATGCCGGATGTGGATTGGAAACACCATTCTCTGTACGAGAAGGGGGAGAATGCGGGAGGCAGTCTGCAGAACGGCGAACAGAGGGATATACGATCCGGAGAGACAGAAGGTGCTGCAGGGGAGGAGAAACTTCCGGTGCTGCTTCTTACGGAGCCGTTTGCCATTACCGGACGACTGCCGGATGAGGAGGCACAGGTTCGGATGTATCGGGATATTCTGGAGCAGACAGCCGGCGATCACCGGGTGTTTATCAAACCGCATCCCCGGGATATTGTAAACTATTCCCACTATTTCCCCGGAGCTGTTATCCTGCATAAGGATGTTCCGACCGAAATTCTGAATTTTGATCCGGATTTCCGGTTTTCCAGGGCAGTCACCGTTACTTCCACGGCTATTCAGAATATTGCCGGAGCGGAGGAGAAGATCGCCCTTGGAGCAGACTTCTGGAGAAAATATGTGAAAAACGAGTAAAACAGTAATTATTCACCACTTGTAGAAGTGGGAGTCTTCTCGACTAAGATAATCGGCAGAAGACAGACAGCAGGAAGCTGCGTGTATAAGAAAAAGGAGAGCATATATGAAAATCGTTGGTGTAATTCCGGCACGATATCAGAGTTCCCGTTTTCCGGGAAAGCCGCTGGCATTGATCTGCGGCAAGCCGATGATCTGGTGGGTATACAGACAGGCTTCGCAGGTGAAGGCATTTGATGAAGTTCTGGCGGCGACCGACAGTGAAGAGATTCGAAAGGCATGTGAAGAATACGGGATTCCGGTTCGTATGACCTCGGACGCTCATCCGACAGGTACCGATCGTCTGGGAGAGATCGCTGCCGGATCCGATGCCGATTTTTTCGTTAATATCCAGGGAGATGAGCCGATGATCGAGCCTTCGGTCATTCAGCGGATCGTGGATTATAAACTGGCAAATCCAGAGACAGAGGTGATCAATACCATGACGGCATTGAAAGCGGACCAGAATGTGGAGGAGGTCTCCATCGTCAAAGCGGCTGCGGCCGAAAACGGGGACCTGCTGTATCTGTCACGTTCACCGATTCCCCGATCCAAACGGGGACTGCCGGTTGCCTACAAACGGCATCTGGGGCTGTACGGTTTATCAAGGGAGGCATTGCTCTTTTACTCCCGGACGGAACGCGGATATCTGGAGCAGATCGAAGATGTGGAAATGCTGCGTTTTATGGAAAACGGTTACCGGATCAAGATCCTGGAGATGGAATCCGACAGTCTGGGAGTGGATAATCCGGAGGATATTGAAAAGGTAGAAGACGCCATGCGGAAGCTGGAAGCAGAAGGCCGCTGGAGAATGTGAGAGAAATAACATGGAACAGCAGAAACAGGAGAAAAACTGTCTGGTTTCGGTACTGATACCGGCATATAATGTTGCACCCTATATCCGGGAATGCCTGGACAGTGTGCTCCGGCAGACTATGCAGGACTTTGAGATCGTCTGTGTGGACGACTGTTCAACGGATACTACCGGGGATATTTTGTATGAATATGCGGAAAGGGATCCGCGGATCCGTGTCTGCCGCCATGAGGTAAACAAAGGACAGTCTGCCGGTCGGAATCTGGCATTGTCCATGGCGAAGGGAACCTATGTCTATATGCTGGATGCAGATGACATGATCGAACCCTGTGCACTGGAGGAACTGACCGGGATCTGTCGGAAGCAGAATCTGGATGTAGTCGGGTTTGAAACACGCCAGTTTGCGGAAGACCCGAGATTTGCGAATGCTGCAGCTGTCCGAACGATCATCTACAGGGATACGGAAGTGATGACCGGTCGGGAGGCACTTTGCTACTGTATGGAAAACGAGGTGTTTTCCCTCAGTACACCTACCTTTATGATGCGCCGGGAGTATCTGAACACGAATGGTATCCGGTTTCAGGAGGGAATCCTGCATGAGGATGTCGGTTATATATATGAACTGATCTGCCGGGCAGAGCGGATCCGTTTTCTGCACAAGGTGTACTTTATCCGCAGGATCCGTGCACAGTCCACCATGACGAAGGGATTTACGGACAAAAACATCGAAGGCTATCTTCGGAGTTTTTATCGATCCTTTGAACTGGAAAAGGAACTGCAGCTGTATGTACAGCAGGATCCCCGGTTTGCAGCTGCGGTGGAAAAATGGCAGCGGGATATCTACTGGAGACTGCACCAGCTGTATCGTTCTTCCGAAGAGGTGATCGATCAGCAGGCAGGCGGACATGTGAATGAAGAGATACGGAGAGCTTTTTTGACGCTGAAGCTGGCGGCAGGCGGCAATATGCAGCTTACGGGTGATAGCCCAAAACTTCCGGAGGAAGTCTGGCTTTGCGGGACCGGCTCCTATACGGAGAGAGCCATACAGCTGGCCGGCCGTTCGGATACGATCGTTCGCGGCATACTGGTACTGCAGAAAGACAGGAAGGCTTTTTGTGGTTTTCCGGTCTGTACGATCGAGGAGGCGGCGAATACCGATATTCCGGTTGTACTCAGTGTGTCGCATTATACTGCCGGGGACTACCGGGAGGCATTGCGAAAAAACGGGATAAACAGGGTAATTACTGTGAGATTTTAATAGGTGAATATTAAGTGGATTTACAATTAAAAACTCAGCTGCGGATCCGCTGCTCACTGTTAAGAGTGATTTTGAAGCGGGAAGGATCTGATGTTTTGTTTACAGCAGAAAATGAAGTGCGCCGACGGAGATAAATGAGGGAAAGAACGATATGTTGAGAATCAAGGATGAATGTACCGGCTGCATGGCCTGTATGAACAGCTGTCCGGCAGGAGCCATAACTCCGATACGCGGGGCATTTGGCTTTGTTATGCCGGAGATAAACGGGGATGCCTGTATCGACTGCGGGATCTGTGAGAAGGTCTGTCCCATCGAAAAGGGGGAATCGCACATTCTGTCACCGGATCAATGGGAGGCCGATCTGGAGCGGATCTCCGCGGAGATCGGGGAATACGGACAGACACAGCCCGGACAGCTGCCGCTTCACGCATATGCGATGTTCAGCAGGGACGAAGCTGTCGTGAAGAAGTCTTCCTCCGGAGGAGCCTTTTACACATTGGCGGAGCAGGTGATCCGGGACGGCGGTATCGTATTCGGCAGTCATTACGATGTGCAGAAAAAAAGAGCCCATCTTGCAGATACCGACCATTATAAGCTGGATGATCTGCTGACCAGCAAATATGTGGAAAGCTATATCGGAAGGGGGTTTCGTCAGGTCAAGCTGGAACTGGATAAAGGAAGGAACGTTCTGTTCTGCGGCACCCCCTGTCAGGCAGCCGGCTTAAAGGCGATGCTTCGCAGAGAGTATGAAAATCTGCTGCTTGTGGATTTTACCTGCGGAGCGGTAACTGCAGATCCGGTTCTTGCAAAATACCTTCGTATTCTGGAGAAGCTTCATCATGCACCATTGAAGGAATTGTCCTTCCGTGACAAGCATTACGGATGGGGACAGTATTGTCTGACTGCACGATTTGAAAACGGCAGGACCTACCGCAGAACCGCTATGGCAGATCCGTATTTTTACTGTTTCCTTCGGTCCTCCATGCAGCGTTTATCCTGCCACGGCTGCCGTTTCCAGGATGCCCACGCCAGCGATATCGTGCTGGCGGATTTCTGGCGGTGCAGTCAGTTTGCGGTGGATTCCAATGACAGAAAAGGACTGTCACTGGTTCTTTCCATGACGGAAAAGGGGCAGAAAGCGCTGGAGGAAATTGCACCGATGATGCATACGGAAGAGGTGGACCGCCGGCAGGCCGCGTACAACCTGAAGCGAAGAACCAGTCCGGAGGCAAAACTGGAGGAGATCGTTACAGACCAGGAGGAAGCCTATGAAAAGGGCGTGATCGCTCTTCGAAACCGTCTGCTGACACCGAAGCAGCGGGCGGAATATGCGGTTCGTCAGAGAGTCATGGATCATCCGGAACTGGAAAAACTTTTTCCGGGAATCGTTGGAAACGGACAGATCGTGAAGAAATAACAGATGAAGGAGCAGAAAGGATGCACAGCAGAGAAGAATGGGAGTACAGCAGTATAGAGGAGATGATCGAAGCATTTCTGGATCCGTCGATCCGGGCAGTCAGCTTTGATATGTTCGATACGCTGGTGCTGCGTCCGGTCGAGCGAAGTACGGATGTGTATGAACTGCTGGATCGTGATTTTGAAAAGTGGTCCCCGGCACAGCTGTCATATCGAAGGATCCGGACGGAGGCGGAGGCTGTTCTTCGGCGGCGGATCATCAACGGTGAACTTCCGGCGGAAGATATTACACTGGATGAGATCGGAGAAGTGCTGCAGCAGGAATTCGGGCTTGGCAGGGAGGCTGCGGCGGATATGATACAGAAAGAACGGGAACTGGAAAAGGCACTCTGTATTCCACGTCGATCCGGAATGGCATTGATGGATGCGGCAGTCAAGGGCGGAAAAAAGGTTATCGTCATTTCCGATATGTATCTGACAGAAAAGGATCTGAAGGAGCTGCTTGCAACGGCCGGCTATCCGACGGAAAGCATCGATGCGGTCTATTCCTCTGCGGACAGGAAACGCAGAAAGATCACCGGCAGTCTGTTCCGCTATGCGGCAGAGGAGCTGCAGCTTTCTCCGGAAACGATCTTTCATATCGGGGACAGTCCGGAGGGAGACTGCAGAGCAGCGGTCAGGGCCGGCCTGCATGCAGCACTTCTGCCGAAGACCATCGATGCCTATAACGCCCATGGCTGTGCCCATCAGGTTGAGAAGATCTGCGGAGATCTGACAAACTGGGAGGCTGCCGGAGGATCGGTGGGAATCGGAATCATGCGTCAGCTGACTGCCAACAGGTATTTTGATAATCCCTTCCGTGCATTTGATCCGGAAAGCGATTACAACCGCAGTCCGTATCTGGTTGGATACGGAGCACTTGGAATGGAGGTGCTTGCACTGGTTCGCTGGATCGGCGAACAGGCAGAACGTGATCGGGCCGATAAGGTGATCTTCATGGCGAGGGACGGTTATCTTCCTATGAAAGCATATAACCGGATCCGTACCTTCCGGCCGGAGCTGCCCAAAGCAGAATATCTTCCGGTATCCAGAAGGGCGGTTCTTCCTGCAATGTTCACGGCTCCGGTGGATCTCTACGGCCTTCCGGTAGATCTGCAGTATCAGACACCGCGAAAGCTGCTGAAGCTGCTGGAGTTTTGTGACAGATATGCCGGCAAAGCCATACGTACAGAAGAAGAGTACATTCTTGGATTTGCCATCGATGAGAAGCTTTCATCCGGAGCCTTTCAGTCTTTTATTTCTGCGTTTATCCGGGAAAGGTATGATGCACAGAAGCATAGGGAAGCCGTGGAACGAATCGGTGACTTTCTTCTGCATAACACCTATGCACCGTTAACGGAAAGTGCTGTTCTGTTTGACATGGGATACAGCGGAAGAATTCCGGCTGCCATAGCTACGGCCAGCGGTTTAAAACCGACCTTCTATTATTTTCATTCCGATGCCAGGGAACATTTTCGTTACGAGAAGAGGAACGGGATCCGGATCCGCAGCTTTTTTGACTTTAATCCGTATATGGAATCCTCGCTGCGGGAGTATTCCTATCTGGAACCGGCAGCGTCCTGTATCGGATATACGGAAGACCGCCGGCCGGTCTATGATATCGGACCGGCAGAAGGATACAAAGACGGTGCACTTGCCATGCAGGCGGGGGCACTGGATTATATCGATGATTTCCTCAAATATTTTTCGGATTATGAAAGGGAAGCCGCATTCCGGTATCACGATGCGGCCATGCCGTTTGAGGCATTTATCCGATACTGCCGTCCGGATGACCGGGAGATCTACGAGCGGGTTTTGATCGATGATGAATTATGGGGCGGCCGACGGGATATCGAGCTTCGATATCTGATCGAAACACGTCTGCGGAAGATGCCCGCATATGCCAGAAAAGCGGAGCAGACAGCGGAAGGGTAGGTAGAAATATGCAAAGAGAAGATCGTATTTCCGGTTCTTCGGACTGGAAGGTACATATGCAGTACAGTCCGCTGCGCCGGTCTTTGTTCAACTGGTATGAATTTCGGAAGGATGCTTCCCTTTTGGAGCTGGAGCCGGAAAGCGGCATACTGACGGAACTGTTCCGGGAACGTGTACGGGAAGTGGCAGCGGGCAATGAGCCGGAGGCATTTTCGAGAACCTATGATTACATCATAGCTGTCGGAGCTTTGGAAAAGGAAGCTGATCCCGTGGCTGCCATTCGTAAGTGGATCGGCAGTCTGAAAAAGGGCGGAATACTGCTTCTTACGGCAGAGAACCGATACGGACTGAAGTACTTTCTGGGAGATCGGCCGTCAGAGGATTCGCTTCCATTCAGCGGAATCAGCAACGAGCTGTCCGAAGAGACGGCGAAGCGTTTTTTTACACGCCAGGAGCTTCTGCAGATACTGCAAAACGCGGGAGCAGAGGCGCATAAGTTCTATTATCCGGTGCCGGATGGACGGATGCCTCAGATGATATTCACCGATGCCTACAGCAATGGACTGAATGCTGCGGAACGACTGATCGATTATGATTATGTTTCCGGTGATCTGCTTGCACAGGAGCATCGGGTGTTTGCGGATATGATCAGCAGCGGTGCGCTTCCGTTTATGGCAAATACCTATCTGATGGAGATCACGAAAGACGGAAAACTGTCGGATATTGTATATGCGGTTCCGACCACCGATCGGGGCGAATACTACGGAACGGCAACGACGATCCGGGCAGCTGCTGCGGATCCGGCAGATTCGGATCTGTCCCAAGGCAGTTTGGAGCGGGGAACGGCAGAGGCTGAGGCTGTTCCCGCAGCAGATAAGAATCCTGACGTGTATAAAGCAGTAGTTAAGCGTCCGCTTCGAAAAGCAGGAGAGGAAAATCTTCGCACACTGCACAGATACACAAAAGAGCTGGAGTTATCCGGTGTTCCGATCGTGGAAACGGAGCTGGGAGAGGATGAAAACGGCCTCTTTCTGCAGATGCCTTTTATCCGTGCAGAGGGATTGAACGATGTGCTGAAGCGGCTTGTAAGAGAGGATACGGAACGATTCCTTTCTGTTTTTGATGAGATCTGGGAATATATCCGGAGAACCTCCGATGCTGGAAGGACCTTTCTGGATCTTGCGCCCTGCAACTGTTTTTATCTGGAGGATACCGGAAGCCTGCTGTTCTATGACCAGGAATTTGCGGCAGAGGAGGCTGATTCCGGGTTTGCTATGTACCGCACGCTGAAATACTGCTGGCAGGCGGCACCTGTGATGCAGAAGTATGTTCCGTTGGAAAAGATGTATGCAAGATACGGAATCAGTGATTTCGAAGAACTTGAAAAGAAAGAGAAGGCATTCATCCAGGGAATTCGCAATACCGATCGTTTCCGGCAGATGTATGTCTGGGGGACTCCTGACAGAGAGCAGATGAGGGATCGGTGCAGAAGGATCGCAGGCATGCAGGAAGAAAAGAAAAAACCTTATCGCATCGGTTATGTCCCCGGCGTATTCGATCTGTTCCATTCCGGGCATCTGCGGCTGCTGGAGCGCTGCAAGGAACGCTGTGACTATCTGATCGTCGGAGTGCTGACTGATGAGCTGGTGGAGTATTATAAAGGACACGGAACGGTTATCAGCTATGCGGATCGGGCCCGGGTGATCGAAGGGCTGAAGGTCGTAGATGAAGTGATTCCGGTGGATTTCTCCAATACCGATAAGCTGGATGCATGGGAACGGCTGCACTATGACTGTCATTTTTCGGGGGATGATCATATCAACCACTGGAATGATGTATGGGAGGAACTGAAAAAAAGAGGTTCCAATATGGAATTCTTTTCCTATACACAGGGAATCAGCAGTACAGAGATACGTAAGAAGCTGTAAAGGCAGTGGATAGAAGCTGAAGATTTGCAGGTAAGCGTTAGAGGCTGCAGAGGCTCCAAAAATGTGTGAGAAGCTGCAGGAAGCCGGGCAAAAATCGGAAAGCTGTCAGAAAATGAAAATAAAAACGTCTGACCATCGCTAATCGGATCGATCTGCGGATACCGCAGGATCGGCTGATTGCATCGGTCAGACGTTTTTTTGCTGCTTTTTTGAAGTACTGGGTCCTTAAGCTGGGGAATCTGTGTTCTGTATCTCCCGCATGGCTGCGATTCGGGCCCGCAGACCTGCATTTTCTTCCTGTACGCGCAGGATCTCGATGCTGAGTTCCTGTTCGCGAGCTTTGAAGCGGTCGGTGAGAATATCGTAGACTTCGCAGAGCCCTTTGATCTTCCGGCGAAGAATATTGATCTTCGGAGCAAGATCCGGATACTGTTCGATCGCATAGACACACATGGAAAAGAAATATTGCCGTGTTTCCCTCACATGGCGCCGGGATTCCTCCAAAGGAAGCTCATGCAGCTTGGTTAGGAAGGTGGCGCGGTCGGCAAGAGTGACCATCAAAGCCGGTTTGTCTTCCTGTACCATCGCATAGAAGATTTCTTTTTCCTTTTCATTTCCCTGTCCGATCATCCGTGTAAATGCATTGAGCTTCTGGATCGAATCACTGAGCTGCAGGGCCTGAACCTCTTCGCTGTCTTCCAGTCCCATCAGGGAAATACCGCGAAACAGAGCAGATGTCAGGCACATGTCTGCTACATCGTCCGGTGCTTCGATGGCCAGGTCGATCAAAAGGCGGCAGACAGATAAGCCGTGGCAGAGACGAAGGGCATCCGCAGACGGATATTCCGTTTCTGTCATTTTCTGTTTGTAAAATAATACTAATTTTGTAAGATTTCTGTATCCATGTACGGAGGCAAAAGCTTCCAATGATTCCAGTCGTGTCAGATCCATCATTCTATTTATCCTCCGATTCGGTGTTCCAAAGTGTCTGCCAGGTATTGCGGAGTGCATGGTTTTCTTCCTGAAGCTGTGAAAGCTCTTTTTCGATTTCCAGCTCCCGTTCCTGGTAGCGGTCGGCAAGGATATCGGCGGCTTTTGTCAGACTGACGATATGGTCACGCAGGATCTCCAGAGTCAGATAGAGTTCCGGATACTGCCGCATGCCGTATTCGATCATCGGCAGGTAGCGGCTGCGGGTCTCACCTACATATTCATGTACTTTCCAGACCTTCATATTGTATAGATCTTCGACGTTGTTGCAGCGGTCCGAGAGCTTGATCAAAAGCGCCAGACGGTCGGATTCGATTCCATGGAAAAATGCATTTTCCTCCTCGGGGGTAAAATCTTTTCTTTTGGAGACTTTCTTGACGGTTTCATAGACCCGGGGATCCATCTGAAAGGTCTCGTAGAGCTCCCGGCCATGATTCGCAAAGGGAATATCCTCGATCAGGTCATGACACATCGATGCGGCAAGGAGGATGTCTTCATACTCCGCAGGAAGGGGAAGACGGAGATCAACCAGCATTTCTGTGACCCGAAGCGGATGGATCAGATATGGCTGCTTGTAAATAATGCCGTTCCGTTCCAGTTTGGACTTGCGGTAGGTGCCGTCATGCAATCCGCGGGTCAGCGGAAGGGCAATGGCAGTATTGCGTAAGCTTCTTCGTGCTGCATAGAATTCGATATGTTCATATACAGACTGTACAAGCCAGAATTCGTCCTTCTGGTACTGAAGAATATCCGGGTCAAATCCGGACAGAAGAGACTCGATATTTTTTTTGAAAGTAAATATGTTTTCCAAGTCAATGCCTCCTTCTGTTTAGGAACAGAATATGCCATATATGAAAATTCATTTCTATAAGTTTAGCAGAAGCAAAGCGGCTTGTGAAGCCTCACACGACTGTTATCTGTCGGCATGAAAAGGCGGTGACGTTATTTTCAATGTGAGTACTGACAAAATAGAAAGTAATGTAAGAATAGATAAAATAGTCTGACAATACCGATTCAGGAAGCAGGTATTAACTTGAATTCATCAGACTGCTGGAGTAAAATTATTACAATATGGGACATTTTTGCCTCAATAAAACATCTGATAAATTTCCCGGATCCTCCAGGCGGAGACGGAGAGTCTGCGGCAGATTTATATATATACTGTTTTCTTCTTTCTGAATATGCGGATATGCAGCCGGAAGAATCGGTAAAACCAGTTTAATGAGAAAGGATGGAAGAAAACCATGAGAAAAACCGGGAAGAAACTGACAGCCGGTCTTTTGACACTGGCAACCGCTATGACCACGTGCTTTGGCGGCTATGTTCCTGCCTATGCGCAGGATACCGTGTCCAATGGGGGAACGGTCTATATCTCCATCAGCGACGATGCGCAGTTTGTCCGAGCAAATACGGAAGCGCACGCCGGAGAGGTAATGGCGTATATCCCTGTCTCAATCGATGCGGTAGCGCAGGAGATCGATCTGGAGGAGTACGAATATTCCTCATTTCTGTATGATGCAGATGACGATGGGCAGTACGAGACAACTCTGCTGCAGGCATTTCTGTATGTACTGAACCACTATTATTCAGGAGGTTCGCAGGCACTGGAGGTCGAGGGAAGCTCTGGAAGCACGTACCTGAAAAACGGATTCTGGGGCCATGATGAGAACCTGACCTATGCGGTGAACGGAGCCTATCCGCTGGAGGCAGAAGCATGGGGAGCAACCTCAGATCATATCGTTCTCCAGGACGGTGATTTCTATGATGTGACCATGTATGGTGACTGGTCCTTCTACAGTGATGAGAAGGCTGGATATCATTATTTTGCAGGTGCGGATGGACAGCCTGTACATGAATTTCAGGCACAGGCAGGAACCCCGCTGCAGGTAAAATACGTACGTTCCAAGACAGACTGGAATGCTACATATGCAACAACGTTTGAGGCGGATAACAATACGATCCTGTATTCGACAACACTGTACGATGAGGAGGAGCCGGGCGCGGTAGAGACCTCCAATGGTACAGCGTCGATCACCTTTGATACACCGGGTACTTATTACCTCTGGGCAGACGGAAAAACCGGCGAAAGCGGAAGCGTCGTTTCCGGTCCTGCCTATGCAAAAGTTGTAGTCGAAGGCACACAGGCAGCTGTAACCAGTGCAAATCTGACACTGGGTGCACAGACAGATGGTTCCTATCTGGCAGCTCCTGCAGAAGCAGAGGTTTCCTCGGATCTGGCAGAGTCCTATGGACTGACTGACAGCCTTCCGGGACAGGTAACCGCTCTGGACGCATTGGTAAAAGAGCATGAGCTTATTTTTGCAGATGCATTTACGCCGGAGACAGCCGGAGAATTTATCTCCGTCAGCTCTTCAGGATTTATCAGTAAGCTTTTTGGAATGGATACCTATGACTGTGGATTTCTGGTAAATAAGGGAATTGCAAATGACGGAACAGAATCTTCATATGGCGGATATAACGGAACGCTGATCACCAGCACGCCTGTAGTAAGTGGAGATGCCGTTGATTTCTTTATTTATCAGAGTGATTACTATGAAGATGTATTATCCTATCTGACACTTCCGGAAAAGGTGAATGCCGGTTCCGAATTTGAAGTGACAGTTAAAGGCACTTCTCTTATGATGGGATATATGTATGCTGATCCGGCAGCTATGCAGGCTGCAGCTTCTGCAGTAGAAGGTGCAAAGCTGGGCTGGATGGATAAAGAGTCCGGTGCCGTTACACCGATTGCAAATGTTCTGACAGGGGAAGACGGAAAAGCTGTGATCACAGCACCGGCAGAACCGGGTACCTACTATCTGACTGCGGTATCCAATACCGATGAGGAAGATGAAGAAGTCTACTGCATGCTCAATCCCTATGCACTTACAGTAGAAGAGGCCCCGATTCCGGTAACGACAGCAACTGTGACCGTTTGTGCACAGACCGATGGCGCCTATCTGGCAGCTCCTGCCGAGGTTGAGGTGGCTTCCAACCTTGCAGAATCCTATGGACTGACAGACGGACTCCCGGGACAGGTAACCGCACTGGATGCCATGGTTAAAGCACATGAGCTTGTTTTCGCAGATGCATTCACCCCGGAAACCGCAGGTGAATTTATTGATGTAAGTTCCTCCGGATGGGCTTCGAAAATTTTTGCAATCGAGACCATGAGCAGCGGATTTATGGTTAATAAGGGATATCCGAATGACGGAACCGCATCTCCCTACGGCGGCGGATATAACGGAACATTCCTGAATAACACACCGGCAGCTGACGGAGATGTACTGGATTTCTTTGTATATCAGGATGAAAGTACCTGGTCCGATCAGGTTACCTATCTGACTCTTCCGGAAAGTGTTCCGGCCGGTTCTGAATTTAATGTAACCGTTAAAGGAACCATGTACATGATGGGATACATGTATGCGGATCCGGATGCTATGAAGGCTGCTGCATCACCGGTTGAGGATGCAAAACTTGGCTGGGTGGATATGACGACAGGTACGGTTATGCCGATCAGGAATACAGTTACGGATGAGAATGGAAATGCATTGATTACTGCACCGGAGAAAACGGGAGAATACTATCTGACCGCTTTATCTAATGCAGATGAAGAGGTATATTGCTTGCTTTATCCGGAAGTACTTACAGTCACCTGCGGACATAAGGTAGAGACAAAACCGGCAGTAGAAGCAACCTGTACGGAAACAGGACTTACAGAAGGAACGTATTGCTCTGTATGCGGCGAAGTACTTACAGAACAGAAGGAAGTGCCTGCGAAGGGGCATACCGAAGTAGTAGATGCAGCAGTAGAGCCGACCTGCACTTCAACAGGACTTACGGAAGGAAAACACTGCTCTGTATGCAACGAGGTACTTGTATCACAGACAGAAGTTGCTAAAAAGGACCATACCGAAGTAGTAGATGCAGCAGTAGAGCCGACCTGTACTTCAACAGGACTTACGGAAGGAAAACACTGCTCCGTATGCAACGAGGTACTTGTATCACAGACAGAAGTTGCTAAAAAGGATCATACTGAAGTAGTAGATGCAGCAGTAGAGCCGACCTGTACCGAGACAGGACTTACAGAAGGAAAACATTGCTCCGTATGCAACGAAGTCTTAGTAGAGCAGAAGGAAGTAGCTGCAAAAGGTCATACTGTGGTTGTGGATAAGGCTGTAAATGCAACCTGTACAAAGAGCGGACTTACAGAAGGAAAACACTGTTCCGTATGTAACGAAGTTCTGGAAGCACAGAAAACTGTACCTGCTAAGGGACATAAATGGGATGCAGGCAAAGTGACTACACCGGCTACATCCAAGAAAGAGGGGGTAAGAACCTATACATGTACGGTATGTAAGGCGACAAGAACAGAGAAGATTGCAAAACTTGCAAGTACCCCTGTATATCGTCTCTACAATCCGAATAATGGAGAGCATTTCTATACAACCTCTGCAGGAGAGAAAAACAATCTTGTAAAAGTTGGCTGGAGTTATGAAGGAATCGGCTGGACTGCACCGAAGACATCCAAGACACCGGTATATCGGGTATACAATCCGAACGCAGGTGAGCATCACTATACAACAAGCAAAGGCGAGAAGAATTACCTTGTAAAAGTCGGCTGGAAAGATGAAGGCATTGCTTTCTATTCGGATGATGCCAAAGGTGTTGCGGTTTACCGTCAGTACAACCCGAATGCAGTAACAGGAACACATAATTACACAACAAGCAAGGGTGAAAATGATGCACTTGTAAAAGCAGGATGGAAGGCTGAGGGAATCGGCTGGTACGGAATGAAGTAAGAGGGTGAGAGGGCTTCGTGCGCACGAAACGGCTGCCCTTCGCTTACGCTTTTGAAAAAAACAGAGACCCCCCGGCTGTACGGAATTGTCCGTACAGCCGGGGGGTCGTGCATTACTAGTGAGCAATTAATCTATTGTATTCTCTCTGCATGGCGGTGAGGCATTGTTCATATTCCTCTGGAGAGGAGGGGAAGGTGCGCAGACCGTCACAAATGATCTTTTCGAATGCTCCCGGAGGAATGAGCTCTCCTTTTTTGGTACGGAGCGGATAGATGCGGGATCGGCAGGTCTCCATGGCCTTTGGTGTCAGGTCGATCCACGGATAGATCCGGCGAAGCTCATGATTGTTGTATGGATGGGTCAGAGCCGGTGCGCCTCCAAGTATCGAAGTATAGTAGGAGGTATTCTGCTGATAAAGCCAGTTGAAAAAACGTTTGACCATAGGAAGACTCCGGCTGTTTGGTGACAGACCGAAATGCCATCCGACATTCACGGCAGTATAACCGGGAATCAGGCTGTAACCGCAGCGATACAGATATTCGGTGTGGGTACTGTTCTGAACCTGAGCGGCATATTCGGTAAAGCAGATACACATGGCAATTTTGCCTGCTGCAAACAGCGAAAATACATCCTGGGTCTCCCGGATGTTCGGCGGTGAATATTGGAAGGCTTTCATCAGCAGTCCGAGGGCATTGCGGTTTTCCGGTGTATTCAGACAAACCCGTCCGTATTCATCATAGAAACTGCCTCCGGCGTTCCACATCCGGGGTTCAAATTCCAGAGCCAGTTCTTCATTCAGGTGAATCGGAATTGCCGTACCATATTCGACCGGAGACTCCGGATTGAATTTCCTGGTGAAGAATGCGGCAATGGTATTGAATTCTTTCCATGTTTTTGGCGGACGAAGAGAAATTTTATGGTTGTGCTGGTATTCCCTCATGATATCCGGGTCGGTAAACAGGTCTTTGCGGTAGAGAAGAAACTGTGTGCCTCCGATAATGGGGAATCCGTAGATCCGCTTATGATGCGTGCAGTTATTCATGTTTTTTTGAATGAAATACTGACGCATAAGAGGCATGCTGAAGTAGCAGTCCGTGATATCCATGAGACAGTCTGTTTCACGCAGATAATCGAACCAGGAGGTATCATACAGATACAGGTCATAGCTGGGATGCTCTTTATGGGAATCCTCCTGTATCAGTTGAAACAGATCTTTCAGTGAGAAAAATTCGAAATAGGGACGAATGTGGTATTCCTGCTCGAATTGTGTACATACAGCTTCCAGAGAATGTATGGTAGGAAGATCGGCACAGGCAATCTTCAGTGTATCGGTGGTCAGATCCCGTTTTTCATGATCCAGACTTCGCGGAACCGGAAGTGTAAGGGGATAGTCCAGAATACGATCCTTCATAATATGGAAGTTGGTCTCCGGCATGCCGTTTTGCTCAATGGCATTGATCAGTGAGCGGCAGCTCATCTGTCCCATGGTATAAGCCTGACGGTTTGTACGAATGATACCAGGATCCATGGAAGAGCGATACCAGTTGTCTGCATCCATCGTGATTATGCAGATATCCTCGGGAATACGCAGATGTGCCAGATGGCAGGCTTCTACAACGCCCTGACAGATGGTGGGGGAGGTCGTTATGATCGCCTGCGGCGGATCGGAGATCCAGGTCTGAAGAGAGACCTTAAAGGCACCTTCGCGGGTAGTATCGGTTGTCAGTATCCGCCGGTAAACTGGAATCGGGAAATGATCGATTGCATCTTCAAAGCCGCTGATGGACTCCTGTACGGAGAAATATTCCTCCGGTCCTGTCATGATCAGGAGAGATTTATAGTGGCAGGAGAGCAGCCGCCTGGTCAGAAAGTTTGCCGTATCATAATCACCGAATCCGTAATAGATCACATTCAGCTGCTGCGGCATACGGCACAGAAAAACACTGTGGATATTGTGGTGAAGCAGTGTTTCCTTAAAAAACTCTGTATTGCGGGGCTGGCAGGTGATCAGCAGAATGCCTGCGTATTTATTGCTGATCGCATTGCGGATCAGATCCTGTTCCTTATTTACGACATTATAGGTACTGGAGATATTCAGTGTATAACCGCGGCTGTCACATTCTGCCAGAATTCCTTTCAGAATCTCTGTAAAGCAGTGGTCTTCCAGTTCGGGAAGAATAACACAGATCTCTTTGGAGGTATTCATCTTCAGATTTCGTCCCTGTGCATTCGGGACATAATTCAATTCTTCGATTGCCTGGGCAATACGGGCTCTTGTTGCGGTACTGATCGAGTGTGTGTTGTTGATATAATACGAGACCGTTGCAATGGAAACACCCGCACGGGCGGCAACGTCTTTGATCGTAGCCATAAGAAACTCCTTTCAATGCAAAATAATTCTTTATATACCGATTATGATCTTTTATATCCGCGTCTTATAATATGAGTGTTCTTTTCAAAAACAGCCTGTTCATTTACGGAGAGAAAGCTAAGATGCCCCGGGGAGCATCACTGCAAGTCAAGAAAAAATATGTGAGATCACTAAAATTAAATGAAACGTTTAACTTTATCGATGCAACTATTGTAGGCGACTTTTGTTCAATATGCAACATGTTAAACGTTTAAATTTAACGTAAAAAAACAATATTCACAAATAAAAAACCTGGTTTATAATGTGCTCATCAAGAGAGTTGATGCGCAGACGCTCTTCAAAATGACTAACGGAAAAGGAGAAACAATATGAACAGTATTGAACGTTTCTACGCAACGATCGAACGAAAACCTGTAGACAGACCGGCATGCTGGCTTGGCGATCCGACACCGGAAGCAGTACCTGCCCTGTGCGATTTCTATGGGGTAAATGATATCAAGGAACTGAAGAAAGTCTGCGGCGATGATTTTTATGCAGTAGAGATTCCGTATCATTCCGAGACCTGCAACGCGATCTTCGCAGCATTTGACTGGTATATGAACGGAACCAATGTAGATACCGAGCACAGAACACTGACAGCAGACGGCTGCTTCGCCAACTGCGAGGATGTAGACGATGTGATCGCTGTTGATTATCCGTGGCCGGATCCGGAGAAGTACATCGATCCGGAACTATGCAGAAAGCTGGTTGATGAGGCACCGAAGGATAAGGTTGTCATGGGAATGCTGTGGGCATGTCACTTCCAGGATTTCTGTGCGGCATTCGGAATGCAGACCTGTCTGATGAACATGATCTCTGAACCGGAGATGGTACATTACGTTGATGAGCATATCGTTGCATTCTATGAAAAGGCACTGAAGATCTTTCTGGAAGCAACCAAAGGCAAAGTGCATGCGATTCTGATCGGTGATGATATGGGAAGTCAGAGAGGACTGATGATCAGTCCGAAACTGGTAGAAGAGTTTGTTATTCCGGGAGCAAAGAGACTGATCGATATCTGCCACAGCTACGGCGTAAAAGTTGTATATCATTCCTGCGGATCTATTGTAGATGCCATTCCGCTTCTGATCGATGCAGGCGTTGATGCGATCCATCCGATCCAGGCACTGGCAGCAGGCATGGATCCGGCAAATCTGAAGTCCAAATTCGAAGGACAGGTATCCTTCTGCGGCGGTGTAGATACCCAGCACCTTCTGCCGAACGGAACACCGGAGCAGGTAAAAGCGAAAGTAAAAGAACTTCGTGAGTATTTCCCGACAGGACTTATTATTTCCCCGAGCCACGAGGCACTGCAGCCGGATGTACCGCCGGCAAATGTAAAGGCACTGTTTGACGAAGCAAATGTGATCTACTAAGAAAGCAGCAGCCCTGCAGCAGGATCGGCGAACCAGCCGGAACCTGAAACGGCGGATCACGGATGGGAGAAACAAAATGGGAGAAATCAAACGATTCGGAGAAATGATCAAAGTAAAACCGGAAGGAAAGGCCGCATACATTGCACATCATGCCAATCCGATGCCGGGAGTAAACGAGATGATCAAGGCCTGTCATCTGAGAAATTATTCCATTTATTCCAGAGGCGATTATCTGTTCGCTTACTACGAATATGATGGAGATGATTTTGAAGCTGATATGGCGAAGATGGCAGCCGATCCGGCAACACAGGCATGGTGGGATGTGGTAAAACCGCTGATGCAGCCGCTGGAGGATCGCAGCGAAGGCGAATTCTGGTCCGGAATGAAGGAAGTGTATCATCTCGAATAATATCCTTCGCTTCTGCAAAGAAAGTAAACGCGGGCGAGCTCAGTGTCCGAATGACGAGCCTTCCGAGGCTTGCGAAAAGTATAGCGGTGAAGGAAATATTTATTATTTTTGAATGTGACCATCCGAGAGGTGGTGCAAAAGATATATCTTAAGGAGGAATAGATATGAAAAAGAGTATTGCATTAGGACTTGCAGCAATGATGACGATCGGACTGGCAGGATGCGGAAGCAGTTCTGAGCCGGCAGCAAATGACACCGCAGCAGCATCTGCAGCGACAAGTACAGCAACAAGTGCAGCAGCCGAGGAGACTGCAGCTGCAAGTGAAGCAGCACCTGCAGAAACAGCAGCACCGGTTGAAGGCGATACACCGACCATCGCATTTGTAGGAAAGGTAGAAGGACAGCCGTGGTGGGACAACGTAAAGAAGAGCGTTGAAGAGTGGGGCGCTGAGACCGGTGTTAACGTTACTTATCAGGCACCGGCTGAGGTTGATGCAACCGCTCAGGTTCAGATCATGACGGACCTTGTAAACCAGGGAGAGATCGATGCACTTCTGTTCTCACCGAATGATCCGGATGCATGCGAGGCAATCTGTAAAGAGGCAAGAGAGAAAGGCATCATCTGTATTGCAACAGAGGCTTCCGGAATGACAAACGTTGACTATGATATCGAGGCATTTGATGAAGCTGGTCTCGGCGCATTCCTGATGGATGAGCTGGCTAAACAGATGGGCGAAGAAGGCGAGTATGTAACCATGGTTGGTTCTCTGACAATGGAGTCTCAGAACAACTGGGCAGATGCAGGTATCGCACGTCAGCAGGAAGCATATCCGAATATGAAATATCTGGATGAGAGAGTAGTAGATGACTCTGATGCCGATATCGCATACAACAAGACCAAAGAGCTGATCCAGAAATATCCGGATCTGAAGGGTATCCTCGGAACAGGTTCCTTTGATGCTCCTGGTGCAGCTCGTGCGATCCGTGAGATGGGACTGACCGGACAGGTATTTGCTATTTCCGTAGCTATGCCGAGTGAGGTTCAGGATTACCTCTCTGATGGAACACTGCAGTCTGTAGGTCTGTGGGATGCAGGTGTTACAGCAAAAGCTATGCTGAATCTGGCAGTACAGATGCATCAGGGTACCGAGGTTGGAAGCACGGTTGATCTGGGAATCGACGGCTACAACGACTGCTCCGTAAACGGAACGGTTATCGTTGGAAACGGACAGATCGCTATTACTGCTGACAACGTTGATGAGTGGGTAGCAATCGGACTGTAATTCAAAAAAACGAATGAACATCGGATTTTGATTGAATGGAAGGGCAGAGAGGCTTGCCTCTCTGCCTTCCTTTTCTAAAAAGGATCGAATAATCGCAAATCTCGAAGAGGATTCGCATGCGAGTTCTGAGCAGATGCGGATAAGCTGTTTCAGGATAGAATATAAAAGGAGGAACGTTCACACATGTCAGAATATTTACTTGAAATGTCTGGGATCTGCAAGTCGTTTGCGGGAGTTCATGCTTTGGATCATGTAGATTTCAAAATCAAACCAGGACGCGTAATGTGTCTGGCCGGAGAGAACGGCTGTGGAAAATCCACACTGGTAAAAATTATTTCAGGTGTATACACAAGAGACGAGGGTACCGTTGTCTATGAAGGCAGAACGATATCCAAAATCACCCCGGCTGAGGCGACTAAGCTGGGAATTCAGGTTATTTATCAGGACCTTTCCATTTTCCCGAACCTTACGGTAATGGAAAATCTGGCGGTCAACTCCGAGATCACCGCAGGAAGAAAGCTGGTAAACAGAAAACGCTGGGAAGCAACAGCAAAAGAAGCGTTATCCAAGATCGGCTATGACATCGATCTGAATGCCCGGATGGGAGAACTGAGTGTAGCCGATAAGCAGCTGGTAGCCATCTGCCGTGCGCTTCTGTTTAATGCGAAGCTGATCATCATGGATGAGCCTACAACCGCATTGACAAAGAAAGAAGTAGATGCCCTTTTCAAGACGGTACGAGCCTTGAAAGACAGCGGCATCGCCATCATGTTCATCAGTCACAAGACCGAAGAGATCTATGAGATCTCCGATGATGTCTGCATCATGCGGAACGGTAAAAATGTATATTCCGGACCGACAGCAGAAGTCAGCCGTGACGATTTTATCTATTATCTGACCGGACGCAGGATCCAGCCGGATTACTTTATCCCGAAAAATATCAGTAAGGAACCCGTACTTGAGGTTAAGAACCTTACGTTAAAAAATAATAAATGCAGAGACATTTCCTTTGAACTGAAAAAAGGAGAGATCCTCGGTGTTACCGGACTACTTGGTTCCGGACGAACCGAGCTGGCCCTTGCCCTTTTCGGACTCGACAAGGTCGCATCCGGAAGCATTCATCTGAACGGAAAAGAAGTGAAGATCACTTCTCCGATCGTAGCACAGAAGCTGCGTATCGGTTATGTACCGGAGGATCGACTGACTGAGGGACTTTGTCTGGCACAGCCGATCGCTGACAACATCACGCTTTCATCCCTGAAACGACTGTCCAATTCTCTGTCAATCATCAAGAATCAGGATATTATCAAGGATGCCAATATCTGGAAGGAAAAATTCTCTATCGCTACCGATGATGTGCGGAAATTTGCATCTACCCTTTCCGGCGGAAATCAGCAGAAAATCGTTCTTTCCAAATGGCTGTCCAACGATCTGGATGTACTGATTCTGAACGGACCGACCGTAGGTGTCGATGTAGGTGCCAAGCAGGACATTCACGCATTGATCCATGATCTGGCTAATGAAGGTCTTGCAGTTATCATCATTTCCGACGATGTATCCGAAGTAGTTGTCAACTGCAATCGTGTCCTTGTTATGAAAGAAGGAACGATCGTAGGAGAGATGGAAGGTGAGAAGATCACCGAAGAAAATGTTTATAACATGATTCGTTAAGAGGAAAGGAGAAAAGCGATGAACAAATCATCATTAAAACGAATGACCCGTCATGCAGAGTTTTATATTTTCCTCGTACTGGTCGTTTTAAGCATTATCATCCATTTTGCATCGAACGGACAGCTGCTTGTACCGGACAAGATCTTTACGATCCTCCGTGCCATGGTAGTTGACGGTATCTTTGCACTGTGCTCACTGGTCATTATGATCTCCGGCGGCTTCGATCTGTCCTTCCCGGCAATTGCAGCTTTGTCTTATTCACTGGCTACTACGATCTGCCTCAATAATGGCTGGTGCTCGACAAATCCGATCGCAGGTTTCCTGCTGGCGATCCTGTTTGGATTTATCCTCGGTATGCTGAACGGCTGGATCATTGCCAACTTCAAGCTGAATACCATGCTGGTAACACTGGGAACACAGACCGTATTCACCGGCCTGTCCATGGGTGTACTGAAACTCAAAGAGATTACTTCGACGCTGCCGGGAGGCTTCAAGGCACTGGGAACCGCTTCTCTGATGACCTATACGAAGCAGGTGGGCAGCAGACAGGTAAGTTCCGATCTGTCGGTAACGATTTTCTTCCTTATCATATTCTGTGCATTGACCAGTTTTGTACTGAACAAGACCATGTTCGGCCGTGCATTGTATGCCATCGGCGGCAATGAAGTATCCGCAGAGCGTGCCGGCTATAATGTAAAACGAATCAAATTTATCCTGTATTCGGTAGTGGGTGCCGTATCCGGTTTTGCCGGTATGCTTCGTGTCTGCCTGACCAGTCAGTCTGTACCGAAAGCGCTGGTAGGAAAAGAGATGACGATCATTCCGGCGGTCATCCTCGGAGGTGCAAGTATCTTCGGCGGTGAAGGATCTGTATTCGGTACGATCTGTGCAATGGCGATCATCACGGTTGTATCCAACAGTATGATCGTTCTGGGAATCGATTCTGCATGGCAGGATCTGTTCAAAGGAATTATCATTCTGATCGGTATTACAGTATCTGCAGTTCAGGCAAAACGCCGCAACGGTTAAGAGAGGAGGGAAATTTGATGAAAATCAAAAAGTTTTTTAAAGAAAACCAGTATACAGATATCCTGCTGATTCTCATGGCTGTTGTCATGATCTTCTTCACGATCACAAAACCCGGAACCTTCTGGAGTCTGGGAACCTGGAAAGGCATCGTTATGCAGTTCCCGGAGTACGGTGTAATGACGATCGGTGTTATGTTCTGCTTCCTGATCGGCTGCATTGATATGTCCTTTGTTATGCTCGGCAACTTTGCGATGATCATCGGCGTTAAATACATGCTGGCACATACTACGGAAGGCATGAGCAACGGACAGATGCTCGGAGTTATTGCCGTAGGTCTGCTGATTGCTATTGTGATCGCTGCCATCGGCGGCGTGATCAACGGACTCCTGATCAGTAAGCTGGGTATTCCGCCGGTTATCGCAACCATTTCCATGCAGATGGTATGGCTGGGACTTTCCACCGGAATTACCAAAGGTCAGACACTGTCCCTGAAGACTCTCCCGATCTATGCGGAGATCGGACATTCGACCGTACTTGGCTTTATTCCGTTCCCGTTGTTTATCTTTATTATCGTGTTCATTATTGCTGCTCTGGTTCTGCGGTTCACCGTATACGGTAAAAAACTGTATATGTGCGGTACCAACCTGAAAGCGGCAAAATTCTCCGCAGTCAATACCGACCGCATGATCATCGTAACTTTTGTGATCTGTGACATTGTTTGTCTGATTGGTTCCATGATGATGACTTCCACACTGAACAGTGTAAAGGCCGATAACGGTGAAGCCTATGTTATGAAGATCATTCTGATCCTCGTTCTTTCCGGTATCCTTCCGGACGGCGGAATCGGCAAGATCGGCAACATGATCTTTTCCGTACTGATCATTCAGATGATCACCTCCGGTGTAAACATGTTTAAAGGTCTCAACACATATCACGGCAGTTTCATCTACGGAACGCTGCTGGTTATCGTTCTGATCCTCAGTACCTACATGGACGGCAAAGGCTTTAAATTCCTGAAAGGAAAGAAGAAAACAAGCTGACGCGGGGCACAGTTAAAAAAGTAAAATGGCAGAGGCATAATACAAATTGATATACTAAATCCTGAAAGAGGATCTTCGTACTATATATTGTTTCGGAGATCTTCTTTTTGTTATTGCTTTTTCTGGTTCTAAGTCAATAGTTGGGGCGCGATTCGTCAGGAATCGCGTCCTTTCAGCA
>JAUNAK010000018.1 GCA_030527665.1 Eubacteriales bacterium | reverse complement strand
GTCTCAATGAGACTGCATTCTGAAAGAGGGTATTCGATCATAATTACGTATTCCTTTCGATTTATTCTTTAAATATGCAATAAACATGAAACTTAGAAGCAGACTGTCATGCAGTACTGCAGGCATGCAAACGGAAAGAAAACTATTTATTATATGGAAAATTTCCTGAAACAAAAAACTGTTCATACACAGAGGGTATGAACAGTTTTTAGAATCAGATATCAGGCTGTAAAAGTACTGGTAGAAAAGATTCTCTCTTTATATTTGCGCAGTGTGTAGTACAGGGCGATTCCCAGTACACCGCAGCCAAGAACCTCGCCGATTCCAATGGTAACCATCATGAACCAGATCGGGGTGTTCAGGCCGTAAGCAAAACGAAGTACAAGCGGTACAATGATCGTGTTGGCGATGATCGGAGGGAGCGGAGCAAGGAACGGATTTGCTTTTCTGAGCATCCAAGTACCATAAGCACCGATCAGGGTTGCAAGACTTCCGAAGATAATATCCGGAAGAATGGCACCTCCGAGAATGTTGCCGATCAGACAGCCGACGAAAAGACCAGGAATCGCTGCCGGTGTGAAAAGCGGCAGGATGGTGAGCATCTCGGCTACACGCAGCTGAACCTCTCCGAAGGAAAAGGGAGCCAGTACATAAGTCAGCACCACATAGATCGCTGCGATCATTGCAGCTTGCGTAAGAAACAGTACACCTTTGTTTTTCATATTCAGTTTTCTCCTTTAGTTTTGTTTTACGAGTGGAAGGTCTCGAACACTCGGTTTATAGGTTGTGCAGTTCGCATACCAGATCAGGAATCCCGCAGGAGAATCCCAATCGAGATAAACTGCGAAACATACCATACCACACCCGCAGGCGTGCGTCAACCGTCCCGGCGGATTTCCGGAGGGGATGTCCCGGCGTTTTTGGGGAAGGGCTGTCCCGGCTTTTTGGGAGGAAGAGTCTGCCCCAGGGTTGGAAGGTTTATCTCAGTCGAGAAGACTCCCGCTTCTGCAAGTGGTGAGCAATTACAAGATCGCCACTTGCAGAGGTAGGAGTCCAATCACCGACTGTGATAAACGCCCCGCAGGGATTCGGATGGGTAGATGTCAGCGAAAGCTGACCCGAATCCCGCGCCAGGTCTCGCATAGCTCGACTTGAAAAGGAAGAAAACAGGGATGTGTGAATCTTGGCGATTTGCGGATTCGGTGATACAATGAAGCATACATTTTGTTAAGCGTACGAGGATTCAATATGAATGAAGATTTACATACAAATAAGACAGAGGCTGCCGCAGGAGGAATCGGCCGGCGTCTGGTTATCGGTATTCTGGCACACGTAGATGCGGGAAAAACAACGCTGTCGGAGAGTTTTCTGTATAATTCCGGTAAGATTCGAAAACTTGGACGAGTGGATCACAAGGATGCCTATCTGGATACCGATCAGATGGAAAGGGACAGAGGAATTACCATTTTTGCCAAGCAGGCGGAAATGGAATGGGAAAACCTGTCCGTTACACTGCTGGACACACCGGGACATACGGATTTTTCACCGGAGATGGAACGGACTCTGCAGGTGCTGGATCTGGCAGTCCTGGTCATCAGTGCCGCTGACGGCGTGACCGGTCAGGTTCGAACCATCTGGAAGCTGCTGTCTCACTATAAAGTGCCGGCATTTATATTTGTGAACAAGATGGACCAGTCCGGAGCGGATGCGGAGACGGTATTCGAACAGCTGCAAAGCGGTCTGAAGGCAAATGTAGTTGATTTCTCCGGAAAAGTTTCCGGTTCACTGGATTCGGATGAACAGCAGGAAAACCTTGCAGTCTGTGATGAGGCGCTGATGGAGAGATATCTGGAAGGGAATCCGGTAGAGACAGAAGACATCCGCAGACTCATCGGTCGATCCCGTCTGTATCCGGTGTATTTCGGTTCGGCATTGCGGAATGACGGAGTGGAAGAACTGATGAAGGGCATCGAAGAGTATGCACCGGTTCCGTCTTATGGTGACGAGTTTGCGGCAAAGATATTCAAGATCTCCCGCGACGACACCGGAAGCCGTCTGACATGGATGAAGATCGTCGGCGGAAGCTTAAAAGTACGATCCGCTCTGTCGGATGATGAGAAAGTCAATCAGATCCGCATCTATTCCGGAAAAGGGTTTGAACCGATTCAGGAAGCGGAAGCAGGACGGATCTGTGCAGTTACCGGTCTGTCGAACACCTATGTGGGGCAGAATCTGGGACAATATCTGGGAGAAGAACAGGCAATTCTCCAGCCGGTATATACAAGCACGATTCTCCTTGATCCGGAACAGGATCAGGTGGAGGCACTGGCAAAACTTCGTATTCTGGAAGAAGAGGAACCCATGCTTCATATACGTGTAGATGAGAATGACGGAACTATCTCCGCACAGATCATGGGACAGGTGCAGACGGAGATTCTGCGCAATATTCTGCAGGAACGGTTTGATCTGCCTGTGAAATTCGGTCCGCCTGCCATCGTATATAAGGAAACAATTGCTTCGCCGGTGGAGGGAGTCGGTCATTATGAGCCGCTTAGGCATTATTCCGAGGTACATCTGCTTCTGGAGCCGGGGGAGCCGGGGAGCGGAATGGTTTTTGATACGGCATGTTCTACGGACCATCTGGCGAAAAACTGGCAGCGGCTGATTCTGACACATCTGGAGGAGAAAACATATCGGGGCGTTCTGACTAACGCGGAGCTTACGGATATGCGTATCCGTGTTATCGGAGGGCGTGCTCATCCGAAGCATACGGAGGGCGGCGATTTCCGGCAGTCCACCTATCGAGCGGTTCGTCAGGGGCTGATGATGGCAAGGAATGTTCTGCTGGAGCCGATCTATGATTTTCGTGCGGAACTGCCGCAGGAAAACATTGGCAGATTTCTTTCGGATATTCAGAGAATGGAAGGTACTACCGATCTTCCTGATGGAGACGGCGTGCAGGCGGTGATCACCGGAACGGTACCGGCCGCTTCTCTGGGGGATTACGCGAGGGAGATGACTGCATACACCAGAGGCAAAGGACAGCTTTTCTGTACATTGAAAGGCTATGAACCATGCCGCCATCCGGAGGAAGTGATTCTGGAAAAAGGATATGATGCAGAGGCGGATATGAATGATCCTTCGTCGTCGGTGTTCTGCTCACATGGAGCGGGTATTGTTGTTCCGTGGAATCTGGTGCGGGACTATATGCATGTGGATACCGGCTGGCGTCCGGAATATGATCCGACGGAAGAGCTTTCTGAAACAGATGATGAGGAAATGCTGAAGACTTACGGCGCGGACTGGCAGAAAAAGAAGCGGGAGAAAAAACTATCCTTTGCGGAACAGCAGAAACAGCGGTTTGCGGCAGAGGATGAGCTGCAGCAGATCTTTGAACGAACCTACAGCGGCGCCTCCTGGCATACACCGCTTCGGAATGATGCCAATTATACATCCAATGACAGGGGATTCTGGAGCAAAGACGGCTCTCTGGAAAGAGAAGAAGCTGAGAAGACGGAGAAAGAAGCCGCAGCCAGAGCTGCCCGGAAAATGTCCGGAAAACCGGTAGTTACGGTATCGGCTCCTGAGAAGAATAAACCGGCAGAGAATTATTTTCTTGTAGACGGTTATAATATCATCTTTCAATGGGAGGAACTTCGCAATCTGGCAGCACGCAATATCGATTCCGCCAGAGATAAGCTGATGGATATCCTGTCCAATTATCATGGAACGCGCAGCGGTACGATGATCCTGGTGTTTGATGCCTACAAAGTGCACGGAGGTACCGGAGAGGTATATAAATACAACAATATCTATGTGGTCTATACAAAGGAAGCGGAAACGGCGGATGCTTATATTGAAAAGACTGTGCATAAACTTGGGAAAAACAAGAATATCACAGTAGCCACTTCTGACGGTCTGGAGCAGATGATCATTTTCGGTGACGGAGCACGGCGTATGTCCGGCCGCGAACTGAAACTGGAGATCGAAGCTTCCATGAAAGACCTGCGTGACAACTGGCTTTCCTGATATAAAGGGGGAAGAGGCACGGAAAAGCAGCCAGACCCGGCTGCCTATCTTACAGATTCTGTGTTCTTGAAATATTGCTCTGAAATATCTGCGAAAGTCCTTGCATTCCAATTCGATACATGTTATCATTATTCTCCGTGAGGAATGACCTCACATCCTTGTTTTCTGCAGTAGAGCAGAAAGCCAGAAGACCAAAAGGAGGAAGTTAAGATGCACAATTATGAACTCGCACTGGTTATCAGTGCAAAACTCGATGATGAGACTCGCGCAAAAGTTGTAGAGAAAGCAACAGGCTACATCACACGTTACAACGGCACGATCGGTGAGACTCCGGAAGCAGAGAAGAGAAGACTTGCTTACGAGATCAACTACAACCGTGAAGGCTATTACTATTTCATTCCGTTCGAGGCAGACCCGACTGCACCGGCAGAGATCGAGAGACATATTCGTATCATGGATAAGAACAATGTTCTTCGTTATCTGATCGTTCGTACTGATGAGCAGTAATTAAAGGGAAAATTTCGAGACTAAGGAGGAAATAAAAATGGCAGAAGTTGAGAATACAGTAGTTAGCACTGAGGCTCCGGCTGAAGAGAGACCGGCAAGAACCGAGAGAACCGCTCCGGCTAGAAGAAGAGTACCGCGCAGAAGAAGAAAAGTTTGCGTATTCTGCGGCAAAGAGTCTGAGATCGATTACAAAGATGCAGCTAAGATGAGAAGATTCATCTCTGAGAGAGGAAAAATCCTTCCGAGAAGAGTAACAGGAAACTGTGCAAAACATCAGAGAGCTGTTACATCTGCAGTTAAACTTGCAAGACATCTCGCAATCCTTCCGTACGTTGAGGACTGATCAGCGAAGCGGCAGCTGCGAATAAGAAAGTGAACAGCTGAAATATCGTGGTTATACATGGTATGAGCTGCAAATCAGAAAAGGTTCCCGTTCCGGGAACCTTTTTCTGTCTTTTATTCACATCATATGCTATACTAGACCAAATCCGGTCTGTGTCAGACTCGATACCTTTTGAGGGGAAAAAAACGAAAAAGGGAGAGCGGCAAATGCCAAAACGTAAAAAAGAGAAAATTAAGAAGGGAAGAAATGCAAGGCAGCGGCGGCCAAAGGAAAAGGTAATTACCTACTTTGATTATAATATGCTTGCGGTTGTAATCATTCTCATCAGCTTCGGCCTGGTCATGCTGTACAGTGCCAGTGCCTATGAAGCGGTTAACGATATAAATATCGGCGATGATATGTACTATTTTAAGAGACAGGCGTTTTTCAGTGTTTTTGCACTTTTTATTGCGTATGTTGTCTCGAGGATCGATTATCACATTCCAATCATGCTGTCACCGGCAATATTTATTGTTGCAATGGCATTGATGACAGCGGTGCAGACACCGCTGGGTGTAACTGTCAACGGTGCACGTCGGTGGCTGAAGATCGGTGTTCAGTTTCAGCCGTCTGAGATTGCCAAGATTGCCATTATCTGTATCATGCCGTATATTGTTCTGCGAGTCGGAAAAAAACTGCGAAGCTGGAAGGCGGTGGCGGTTTTGGTCAGTGTAGGTCTGCTGCAGGGAGGCGGTGCCTATTTCCTGACAGATAATCTGAGTACCGGATTGATCATTATGGGAATCTCCGTAATCGTGCTGTATCTGGCTTATCCAAAATCCAAGCCTTTTTATATTGCTCTGGCAGCGGCTATAACAGCAATCACACTGGGAGTGCTGTATATTGACAAAACGATGCAGAACTCCGATCGTTTCCGGCTGCAGCGAATCATTACCTGGCTCCATCCGGAAAAGAATGCACAGGACGGCGGCTATCAGGTACTGCAGGGACTATATGCGATCGGTTCCGGAGGCTTTTTCGGAAAGGGACTGGGAAACAGTACACAGAAACTGGCGACTATCCCGGAAGCTCAGAATGACATGATCTTCTCGATCGTTTGTGAGGAACTGGGGGTGTTCGGCGCAGTCATTCTGCTGATCTTGTTCGGCTATCTGCTGTACCGCCTGGTTTTTATTGCACAGAATGCACCGGATCTTTACGGAACACTGCTGGTTGCGGGTATTTTCGGTCACGTTTCCCTGCAGGTAATTCTGAATATCTGCGTTGTATTGAACCTGATTCCGACGACCGGTGTTACACTGCCTTTTGTCAGTTACGGAGGAACGTCAGTCATCTTCCTGATGGGTGAGATCGGTATGGCTCTGAATGTCTCGAGGAATATCTCATTCGGTGAGAAAAAAGAGACCGCAGCCGGAAAGCCTAAAGCGTTTGACAAAACACAGGTAAACAATTAAACTTTTCTCAGATAAACTTGAAACGGAGGAAACCGTAATGCTTGAAAAAATGAAAACGATTTTAGCCGAGATGGCGGATATAAGTGAAAGTGAGATCACCCTGGATACCAGCTTCAAAGATGATCTGGATCTGGATTCTCTGGATCTGTTTGAACTTCTTACCAATCTGGAAGAGGAATATGGAATTCAGATCAATGCGGAAGATATGGCAGATCTGACAACTGTTGGAATGGTTGTGGATTACCTTACCGATCTGGGAATCAAAGCATAAAAATACGATTGATAATCCGGAGGGAGCGAAATGCTTTGTCCGGATTGTTTATGTTGCCAAAGTATCCGAGATTGAGAAGGGAGGCGCTCCAATGAGTGTTCCTTATCTGCAGAGTCTTCTGCAAAGAGGCAGTAATATTGTGTGCCTGCTGGGAAAAGCCCCAAAAGCCGAGCAGAACTGTGATTTTTACAAAGAATCCTATCGGGAGAAGATTCGGGAGCGTTATGGACGTACCCCGGAAGAAATAGTAAGCAGTACTTTTTTTCATAACAGTCCGGAGGTTTTCTATCGATTCTATAGAAATGAAATGCTGCTGAAGCGAGGAGAACCGGATGCGGTCCATCATGTTCTGAAACAGATGGAGGAGGACGGAAAGCTGCGGGGAATCGTAACCGACGGTTATTTCGGTCTGTCCAGTCTGGCAGGCTGTTCCAAAGTCGTATCCTTAAATGGAAGTATTGACCGCAATCGATGCCCCGGCTGCGGAAGAGTCTATGATTCTGCGTATGTAATGCAAAGCACAGAGGTTCCCGCCTGTTCCAAATGCGGAAAAATGCTGCATCCCGGAATTGCCCTGCAGGGGGAACTGCCGAATGCAGCCGTGCTTACCCATGCGAAGGAGTTGATCATGGGGGCGAATCTTCTTCTGGTACTGGGGACCAGTCTGAATTCTCCGCTGGGATCGCTGTCCAAATATTTTTCCGGAGACAGAATCTGTGTGGTAAATACCGAAGAGAATCGTTGGGATCAGACAGCAGACTGCATCTGTACGGGCAATATACAGGAGATTTTGGAAGAAGCCTATCCATCCGGTTGTTCGGTAAAAGGCTGAAAACAGGTTATTAGCTTGAATGAACCAAGCATAATGATAATTAGAATGAGAGTTCGAAATGCAGGAAGTACTGTATTTCGGAATCAATAATAAGGAGACAGTATGACAAAAGTTAAAACAAGATTTGCACCAAGTCCCACAGGCCGTATGCATGTAGGAAACCTGCGTACCGCATTATATTCCTATCTGATTGCCAAGCATGCGGGCGGCAGCTTCATGCTTCGTATCGAGGATACCGATCAGGAGCGCTTTTATGAGGGCGCACTGGATATTATTTACAGAACCATGAAAGAGACCGGACTTGCCCATGATGAGGGGCCGGATAAGGATGGAGGCGTCGGCCCGTACGTACAGAGTGAACGCTGTAAGATGGGAATTTACCGTGAGTATGCGGAAAAGCTGGTAGAGCAGGGCGATGCCTATTACTGCTTCTGTACAAAAGAGCGGCTGGAAAGCCTTCGGAATAATGTAGCGGGCAAGGAGATCGTTCAGTACGATAAACATTGTCTGCACCTTTCCAAAGAAGAGATTCAGGCAAATCTGGATGCCGGAATGCCGTATGTTATTCGTTTCAACATGCCGACAGAGGGAACCACCTCTTTCCATGATGAGATCTACGGAGACATTTCCGTTAATAACGAAGAACTGGATGATCTGATTCTGATCAAATCCGACGGTTATCCGACCTATAACTTTGCCAATGTTGTCGATGACCATACCATGGGCATTACCCATGTTGTCCGCGGAAATGAATACCTGTCCTCTACACCGAAATACAATCGTATTTACGAGGCATTCGGATGGGAGGTTCCGACCTATATCCACTGTCCGCTGATCACGAATGAAGAGGGACAGAAGCTGAGTAAGAGAAGCGGACATTCCTCTTTTGAGGATCTGCTGGAGCAGGGATTTGTTCGCGAAGCAATCGTAAACTTCGTTTCTCTTCTGGGCTGGAGCCCGGCCGGTGACAAGGAGATCTTCTCTCTGGAAGAACTGGTTGAGATCTTTGACTACACCCATATCAATAAGTCTCCGGCTGTATTTGACATGACCAAGCTGAAATGGATGAATGGTGAGTATATCAAAGCCATGGAAGAGGATGCATTCTATGAAATGGCTGTTCCGTATCTGAAAAAATATCTGAACAGAGAAATGGATCTGAAGAAGATCGCCGCAATGGTCAAGACCCGTATCCAGGTATTTCCGGATATCGAAGAGCAGATCGATTTCCTGAATGCTGTTCCTGAATATGATGCTGCCATGTATGTGAACAAGAAATCCAAGAGTACCAAAGAAACTTCACTGTCTATTCTGCAGGATGTACTTCCGCTTCTTGAGGCAGCAGAAGATTTCGGCAATGATAAGCTGTTCGAGATCCTTGGCGGCTATGCCAAAGAGAAAGAACTGAAGGTCAATACCGTTATGTGGCCGGTTCGTACCGCTGTTTCCGGTAAACAGGCAACACCGGCAGGTGCAACCGGACTGCTGGAGGTTCTTGGCAAAGAGGAATCCGTAAACAGGATCAAAGCTGCCATTGAGAAACTCAGCAATGCAATATAATAACGCTCAGCAACGGGCTGTCGCTCATGACAGCGGCCCGATGATGGTTCTTGCCGGCCCCGGGTCCGGCAAGACCGCCGTCATTACCGGGCGTGTCGTTCAGCTGATCAAAAAAGGAATCTCTCCTTCATCCATTCTTGTAGTCACCTTTACCAGGGCAGCTGCTGCGGAAATGAAGGGGAGATTTTTGAAAATGGCCGGCAGCGGATATGCCGGTGTCACATTCGGTACGTTTCATGGTATTTTTTATGGGATCCTGAAACACGCCTATCATATCAACGGCGGGAATATACTGGCTGAGCAGGAGCGTCTGCAGCTGATACGGGAGATACTGGATCATACCTATCCGAATGCGGAACAGGAGGCGGATCTGCCTTCCGGAGTTCTCCGGGAGATCAGTCAGGTGAAAAACAGCCGTCTGGATCTGAATCATTATTATTCCGGTGTCCTTCCGCAGGATGTTTTTCATCGTGTCTACGACAGCTACGATAAGTGGAAGAAAGAAAACCGCAGGCTGGATTTTGATGATATCACTGTAGAATGTCTGCGGCTTTTCCGCAATCATCCGGAGATCCTTGCCGGCTGGCAGCGAAGATACCGGTATATTCTTGTGGATGAGTTTCAGGATATCAGCCCTCTCCAATATGAAATTATACGGATGCTTGCGGAGCCGGAACAGAATCTGTTTATTGTCGGTGATGACGATCAGTCGATCTATCGTTTTCGTGGGGCAAGCCCGGAAATCATGCTGCATTTTCCAAAGGATTATCCTTCGACCTGTACAGTAACACTGGAGGAGAACTACCGGAGTACACCGGAGATCCTGCAGGCGGCATCCGGTGTTATTGAAAAGAATCAGAAAAGATATCGAAAGAGCCTTCGTGCCGCTTCCGGACACGGAAAAGCGGTGGAAGTGGAGGAGTTTGCCAACCCAAGAGAGGAATGCAGACATATAGCAGAGACCATACGAAAAGAGCATGCGGCAGGAATCGAGTATAAGGAAACGGCGATTCTGTTCCGTACAAATACCGGCTGCCGGGAGGCGGTTGAACAGCTGATGGCGTATCAGATCCCGTTCCGGGTCGGTGATATGGTTCCCTGTATCTTTGATCACTGGATCACGGGAGACATTCTGGCCTATTTCCGGCTGGCAAAGGACATCTGCACCGTGCGTGTCGGAAAGCGATCGGATTTTCTTCGTATCTATAATCGACCGAATCGATATATATCCAGAGATGCTTTTTATGATCCACAGATCAGCTTTGAGAGTCTATACTGTTATTATGAGGATCGGGAATGGATGGTCAGCAGGCTGGAGGAATGGGAAGCCAATCTGAAGATGATCTACCGTCTGTCTCCCTACGGGGCCGTGAATTTCATTCGCCGTGAAGTCAGGTATGAGGAGTATCTAAGGGAATATGCAGGCGGAAGGAATATTCCCGCAGACGAGCTGCTGCAGGTATTGGATGAACTTGCCGAGAGTGCCCGCAATTATCGTACTGCAGAGGAATGGATCGAATCCATGGATCTGTATCGGGAGAAGCTGCAGGAGCAGCAAAAGAAAAATGCGGACGCGGACGGTGTCATGATCGCCACACTGCATGCATCCAAGGGCATGGAATACGATGCTGTCTATATTCCCGATGTCAATGAAGGAATCATTCCCTATCATAAAGCGGTACTGGATGCCGATCAGGAAGAGGAGCGCCGCATGTTTTATGTGGGTATGACAAGAGCAAGGAAGATCCTTCGGATCAGTTATGTGCGGGAACGATATGAGAAGAAACTGGATCCGTCCCGATTTTTGAAAGATCTGTTATAATATACGGCACAATATATCAGGCCCTGCAAAAGTCGTACTGCCTTTGCAGGATCGGAAGGAATGTACAGAAAGGAGGTCCTTTATGAAGATAGACAAATTGATCAGCCGCAGCAGAAAGATCGACTGCAGGGAAGCGGAATCCATGATGGAGGATTATCTGAACGGAAGGCTTTCGGATCGGGATCTCCCGGCATTCTGGAAGCATCTGGAGACCTGCAGTCACTGCCTGGATGCATTGGAGACCGATTTTATGATCGAGAGAACCGTGCAGTATCTGAATGAAGATGCGGCCGTTGATCGATCCTATGATCTGACACCTCTTCTTCGTGCGGATATGGAGGAGAACAAGGAAAAACTGCTGCGCAGGATACGAAGAAGAAATATTCGGCGGATCATTACGTTTCTGACGATTCTGCTTCTGGCGCTTCTGGTTCTGGATCTGCTTGGGATCTTCCGGATCACCGTATCGATGGATCAACTTTTGAGAGGAATAGGAATATGAGTGAAAAAATACTGATTTTGGACGGACACAGTATTCTGAACCGTGCGTTTTACGGTCTTCCGGATCTGACCAATGCAGAAGGTCTGCATACCAATGCGGTATACGGCTTTTTGAATATCATGCTGAAGGTGATGGAGGAGGAAAAACCGGAGTATCTGGCGGTTGCCTTCGATGTACATGCACCAACATTCCGGCACCGGATGTATCCGGAATATAAAGGTACCCGTCACCCGATGCCTGAGGAGCTGCGCGAACAGGTTCCTCTTATGCAGAAGGTTCTCAGAGCCATGGGAGTCGAACTGCTGATGCTGGAGGGGTATGAGGCGGATGATCTGATCGGAACAGCAGCCAGGCGAAGTGAAGCAAAGGGGCTGGAAGTAACGGTACTGTCCGGAGACCGGGATCTTCTGCAGCTGGCTTCGGATAATATTCTGATCCGGATTCCCAAGACCAAAGGCGGTCAGACACAGATACTGAACTATCATACCGCGGAGGTCATGGAAGAGTACGGGCTTACTCCGCCGCAGATCATTGAACTGAAGGCGCTGATGGGAGATTCTGCGGATAATATTCCGGGTATTCCGGGCGTTGGCGTGAAGACGGCTACGAAGATCCTGCAGCAGTATGAGACGATCGAAAACGCACATGCGCATGTGGAGGAGATCAAGCCGAAGAAAGCCATGGAGTCCATGCGGGATCACTGGGATCTGGCGGTTCTTTCCAAAACGCTTGCAACGATCAACACGGACAGTCCCGTCGTGTTGGATTACGAAAAAGCGAAGATCGGAAATCTGTTTACGCCGGAGGCGTATGAGCTTTACAAAAATCTTGGATTCAAAAACCTGCTGAAGCATTTCGAAGCTTCCGAAGTACAGAAGAAAGAAAAAATACAGGTACAGATCCTTTCGGAACTGGCAGATGCAGAGCTGCTTCCGAAGAAAGCAGCGGAAGCAGGTACGGTCGGTTTGTATATTCTGCATGATTTTGATCCGCTGCAGCAGAAGGCTGAGATCGCAGGAATTGCAGCGGCATTTTCGGCAGAGGAGATCCGCTATCTTCCGGCTGAAGGCTTTATGACAGGCTCTTATCTTGCGGAACTGGCAGTTCGTATCGTCGAAGCAGCCGAAGAAACGGCTGTCTATGATCTGAAGAGCATGCTGAAGGCTGCGGAGATTCCGGAAAAGAACGGAACTACAGATATTACGATCGCAGCGTATCTTCTGAATCCGCTGACTGCGGAGTATCCCTATGATACTCTGGCCGGAAAATACATTCCGGACCGGCTCATCCTTTCAGCAGAAGAACTTTTCGGAGGAAAAAAGCTTCCTAAAACAGCGGATATGGATAAGGAGAAGGCAGCTTTATATGCCGGTCAGATCGCCTTTACGGCACTGGCGGCAGCCGGACCGATGAAGAAGGAACTGGAAGAGGAACAGATGCTCGGGCTTCTGAAGGAAATGGAAATGCCTTTGATCTTTACGCTTCATCATATGGAGCAGGCAGGCATCCGAGTACTTCCGGAGGAGCTGGAGAGCTACGGTCGGAATCTGGTCGGAAGCATCGATACACTGGAGAAAAGAATCTGGGAACAGGCGGGGGAGGAATTCAATATCAATTCCCCGAAACAGCTTGGGGTGATCCTGTTTGAAAAAATGCAGCTTCCCGGCGGCAAAAAAACAAAAACAGGCTATTCCACGGCAGCGGATGTACTGGAGAAGCTGGCTGCAGACGTTCCGATGGTTGCGGAAATTCTGGAATACAGACAGCTGACCAAACTGAAATCCACTTATGCGGACGGACTGGCTGCTTTTATTGCGGCAGACGGACGTATTCATTCCAATTTTAAACAGACGATAACCGCTACCGGACGGATCAGCAGTGCAGATCCCAATCTGCAGAATATACCGGTTCGTATGGAACTTGGACGGCAGATCCGAAAGGTTTTTGTCCCGCAGGAGGGATATGTATTTGTCGATGCTGATTATTCCCAGATCGAGCTGCGTGTACTGGCTTCGATGTCCGGTGATGAAAAACTGATCGCTGCCTACCGGGAAGCAAAGGATATTCATCGTATTACCGCATCTCAGGTCTTCCATGTACCTTTTGAAGAAGTTACATCCCTGCAGAGGAGAAATGCGAAGGCGGTCAACTTCGGTATCGTATACGGAATCAGTGCGTTCGGGCTTGCACAGGATCTGGATATCTCCAGAAAAGAAGCCCAGGAATACATCGACAGCTATTACGAGACTTATCCGGCAATCCAGAGCTTTCTGGACGGACTTGTGGATACAGCAAAGGAGACCGGATATTCCGTCAGTCTGTACGGAAGAAAACGGCCGATGCCGGAACTGAAATCCGGAAACTTCATGCAGCGTTCCTTCGGAGAAAGAGTTGCCAGAAATGCGCCGATCCAGGGAACTGCGGCCGATATCATCAAGATCGCCATGAATGCGGTCGACCGCCGTCTGCGGAAAGAAAATCTGAAGTCGCGTCTGCTTCTGCAGGTACACGATGAGCTTCTTATTGAAACTGCTGCGGATGAAGTGGAGCAGGTACATCGGATTCTGTACGAAGAAATGACCGGCGCTGCAGATCTTGCGGTAAAACTGGAGATCGATGCACATGACGGCAAAAACTGGTACGAGGCGAAGTAAGTGCATTGGAAACTCTTATTCATATCATTGCAGTCTCGCTGAAACGGCAAAGTCCGTAACTGGATCTGCGCATGATTGGATTTGTACATGATTGGATCTGCACATGGCAGGTACATGAGGAAAAGAATGAAAGTAATTGGAATTACCGGCGGCGTAGGCTGCGGGAAAAGCGAAGTGATGAAGTATATCCGGGATATTCCGGGGAGCACGCTCCTGCTGATGGACGATCTGGCAAGGGAACTTATGGAAAAGGGCGGTTCCTGCTATGAACCGGTGCTGGAACTGTTTGGACCGGATATACTGGCAGCGGATGGGGAATTTGACCGGAAAGCCATCGCAGCACTTGTGTTTGCGGATAAAAAACTTCTGGAAAAACTGAATGCGATCACACATCCGCGGGTTAAGGAGGCAGTGAAGGAACAGATCCGACAGGCGGAAACGGACGGCCGGACATATTTTTTTCTGGAATCCGCATTGATGATCGAAGAAAAATATAATGAAATCTGTGATGAACTATGGTATGTTTATGCAGACGAAACGGTCAGACGGGAGCGCCTGCGGTCGAGCCGCGGATACCCGGAAGAGAAGATCACCGCAATTATGGCAAATCAGCAGCCGGAATCCGTATTCCGGAAATACAGTTCTTTTGTCATCGATAACAGCGGGGATCTTGCCAATACAAAGAAACAGATCCGTGCACATCTTGGTATGGATCTTTGAGCAAACAGGACGGATAAGACGATACAATGAAATTATGCAGCATTTCCAGCGGAAGCAGCGGAAACTGTATTTTTGCGGGAAGCGAACATACAGCTCTGCTGATCGATGCAGGATTATCAGGTAAAAAAATGGAACAGGGACTGCAGTCTCTGGGATATAAAGCAGAGGATCTGAACGGTATTCTGGTCACCCATGAGCACTCCGATCATATCAAGGGACTGGGAGTCATGGCCAGAAGATACGGGGTTCCGATCTATACGACCAGGGGAACCTGGGAAGCGGTGAAAAAAGACGGGAAAGCAGGCAAGATCCCGGAAGAACTGTTTCATGAGATTCGTCCGGATGTACATACTTTGATCGGAGATATGACGATAGAACCGTTCAGGATCTCCCACGATGCGGCAGAGCCGGTGGGATATCGGATGAGCCATGAAGGAAGCAGTGCAGCCGTAGCAACCGATATGGGAACCTACGATGCGTATACACTGGAGCATCTGCAGAAACTGGATGCGATCCTTTTGGAGGCCAACCATGACATACGGATGCTGCAGTGCGGAAGATATCCGTATTATCTGAAGATGCGAATTCTCGGAGATCACGGACATTTATCCAATGAAGCTTCCGGTCAGCTGCTGTCGTCGATCCTGCATGATGATCTGAAGCATATTTTCCTCGGACATTTAAGCGCCGAAAACAATTATCCGGCACTTGCCTATGAAACGGTTTGCTCGGAGGTGACACTGAGCGATACCCCGTATAAGTCCGATGATTTCCCGATCGTTGTTGCGAGGCGTGATGCGGTAGGTGAGATGATCGAATTCTGAATGATAGACAGGCGGCCGATACAGTCGAAGATTCAGATCCTATGCCGCAGGACACTTTCGTTGCGAGGCAGTTTTTCTGTTCTCATCTGCTGAAAAGGACAGCCTCTGACTGGTATAAATGCGTTTACTATGGATTTAGATGGTCACAAAGCATCCGGATCATCTATGAGTTTTACACATAGAAAAGGAGTACCCATGAAAAAAACAATTATTACTGTAACTGGTAAAGACACGGTAGGCATCATTGCAGCTGTCTGCAACTATCTTGCAGAGAATCAGGTGAATATCGAGGATATCTCCCAGACCATTCTGCAGGGATATTTCCATATGATGATGATTACCGATACGGCGAAATCCGCTAAGAGCACTGCACAGCTTGCAGAAGATCTGAAAGCTGTCGGAGAGAAGATCGGTGTACAGATCAACTGTCAGAGAGAAGATATTTTTGACATGATGCATCGTATCTGATTGCAGGAAGGAAAGTACAGATGATTAATATTTTTGAGGCAATTGATACCAACAATATGATTCAGCAGGATAATCTGGATGTCAGAACCATTACCATGGGTATCAGTCTTCTGGACTGCATCGATTCTGATCTGGATAAGCTGAATCAGAAGATCTATGACAAGATCACGACCTGTGCCAGAAATCTGGTAAAAACAGGACGGGAGATCGAATCCGAATTCGGTATTCCGATCGTTAATAAACGTATTTCCGTTACTCCGATCGCTCTGGTCGGCGGTGCCGCATGCAAAACGCCGCAGGATTTTGTAACCATTGCCGAGACACTGGATCGTGCAGCCCATGAGGTTGGCGTTAACTTCCTCGGCGGCTATTCCGCACTGGTATCCAAGGGAATGACAAAAGCCGATGAGCTTCTGATCCGTTCCATTCCGATGGCAATGGCACGCACGGAGATCGTATGCAGTTCCATCAATGTCGGCTCTACCAAGACCGGTATCAACATGGATGCGGTGAAGCTGATGGGCGAGATCGTAAAGAGTACAGCGGAAGCAACCAGAGAGAACGACTGTCTGGGATGTGCGAAACTGGTGATCTTCTGCAATGCGCCGGATGACAATCCGTTCATGGCAGGCGCCTTCCACGGTGTAACGGAAGCTGACTGTATCATCAATGTAGGCGTATCCGGACCGGGTGTAGTTAAACATGCCCTTTCCAAAGTACGCGGTGAGAACTTTGAGGTTCTCTGCGAGACGATAAAGAAGACTGCCTTCAAGATCACCCGTGTCGGTCAGCTGGTTGCGCAGGAAGCTTCCAGAAGACTGGGCGTTCCGTTCGGTATCATCGATCTGTCGCTGGCTCCCACACCGGCTGTCGGCGATTCGGTTTCCGATATTCTGGAGGAGATCGGTCTGGAATCCACCGGTGCACCGGGAACAACAGCGGCACTTGCACTGCTGAACGATCAGGTGAAAAAAGGCGGCGTTATGGCATCTTCCTATGTAGGCGGACTGTCCGGTGCTTTCATTCCGGTATCCGAGGACCAGGGTATGATCAATGCGGTTAACCGAGGTGCTCTGACACTGGAGAAACTGGAGGCCATGACCTGTGTATGTTCCGTAGGTCTGGATATGATCGCCATTCCGGGAGATACCAAGAGCAGTACAATCTCCGGTATTATTGCCGATGAGATGGCAATCGGAATGATCAACCAGAAGACAACAGCCGTACGTCTGATCCCGGCAATCGGAAAAGGCGTAGGCGATGTACTGGAGTTCGGCGGACTTCTCGGAAGTGCTCCGATCATGCCGGTAAATACGTTCAGCTGTGATGCGTTCATTAACCGGACCGGAAGAATTCCGGCACCGGTACACTCATTCAAGAACTGATACGATTACCTTCACAAGGCAGATCGAAGCCTGCCTTTGAATAGGCGGGGATTCCCGAATAGAAGGGAATCGGATAAAAACGTAAATTGTAATAAAAAAGAAAACCGGAAATCTGAGTTCTTCTCGGATTTCCGGTTTTTGCTGTATGGGTATCTGTTTCGTGCTGCGTGCTTACACGAGCAATAGTCTGCGACTGCATTCATGAAGAAAAGGGGAGCCTGCTTTTTTTGCCCGTACCGTTTCATACAGAGTAGACGCAAACAGATCGCGGCGGTAAGCCGGACTGTTGAGAAAGTCCGCACCGCTCATTGTCTGCAGTCCGCCGGCTTTTTTTATGTGAGAAAGTATTTCTGCTTTCTCTTTGCGGAAACCAAGGATACGGGCATATGCCGGATGCAGTGCCTGTTCCAGATCAGCCCCGGTGATTCCGAGAAGGATGTGAAGCAGTGCACGATCGATCTGGCTTCGGGTCATGCTTTTATTTTTCAGCAGCTCCGCAAAGGAGGAGAAATCTCTGTATTCCGGGCGGAAACGAAGAATCCTGTCCGCAAGATCGGAAGATACATCGAGATACCCGGAAAGAGATTCTGCCGTTTCCTTCCAGAGCTGATAGATAAGCATGTCGGAAAAATCATTTTCCTGCAGAAAGGCGAAACCGTTTTCTGCGCAGTCACTTAAAACAGAGGCAGCGTGTGGCGGAACCTGCGGAAGAATGGAATCCGGAAGTCTGGAAGATTCGGATGACCAAAGCACTTTTCGAATCGCAGAGGCAGAGCTCAGGAAGTTTTTTTCTTCGAGTGTTTCTTCATGAAAACCGGCGCCCTTCCTCTGCAGCGTGCGGGGGATGATCGTACTGTTTCTTTTTTGAAGAGCGATACAGTATTCCAATCCAAGAATATTGTTCGGAGAGGAGAGAAGCTGCCGGAGGTTGTCTGCATCTTCCGGAAAGCAGGCCATCAGAGCCTGCATGCGGGCAGCTGGATAGGAGATGCCTGAAGATAAAAGCTCTTTTAGCTGCGTTCGAAAGTCGGAATAAATCTGCGGCACACGTGCATCCGAGGCTGCAGAGGCTTCCGTACAGAAAAAGGAGGCTGCTTTCTGCATAAGAGAAGTCTGCCCCTCTTCACTTCCGAACCAGAGTTCATCAACGATTCCCAGACCATCCAGAAGGGCAGCAGCTCCTTCTGCAAAACGCTGGGCACTTCCGGCAGCTGCTGCAACAGGGAGTTCCAGGATCAGATCGGCACCGGAACGCAGAGCCATTTCCGCACGGGTATATTTGTTGAGGATGGCAGGGGTTCCGCGCTGTACAAAATCGCCGCTCATAACAACGATCACGGCATCCGCACCGGATCTCCGGCGTGCTTCTTCAAGCATGTAGGTATGTCCGTTGTGAAAGGGATTAAATTCAGCAATAATACCGATGATGTGCATGAGTACACTCCTTGGATTCTTTTTCTATTTGCCGGTGGTTCGTTTACCGGCATTCTATGATTTTACTGGAATTCCGGGACCGCGGCAACCGGGATTATGCAGTTCAGCGAAAGAATGCCGGCTGCCGCAGTCCCAAAAGTATTTATTGAGGAACTTTTTTCAAAACCCTTGTTTGAAGGTGTCGATAGTAATATACTGATACTCAGCATACTGCGTCATTTCGGCTTCTGCAATATTTGTCAGACGATGCGGAAGAGGAAATGACATCTTCGGAGGATCGCAGGGGTGAAAAGCCGCTTCGCAGCTGTCGAATGGCTTTGATCTACTTCAGCCGGACTATCTGCAGGTTTCTTGCGCTGCAGGACCGCATGCGGATCCATCCGTGAGATTCACGTTTTTATGCATGAACGAAAGGAGTCAAAAAAAATGGCATTTATTGACGTAATCAAGGAAAAAGCAAAAGCTGACAAGAAGACAATCGTTTTACCGGAGTCCATGGACGCTCGTACTTATGAGGCTGCTGTAAAATGCGTAGCTGAAGGACTGGCAAATATCGTTCTGATCGGTACACCGGAAGAAATCGCAAAGAACGGAGAGGGCTTTGACCTGACCGGTATCGCTGTAGTAGATCCGTACAAAGATCCGAACCGTCAGAAATATATCGATAAATTTGTAGAACTTCGTGCCAAGAAAGGTATGACACCGGAGAAGGCAGAAGCACAGATGATGGATGACTACATGTACTATGCATGTCTGATGTGTAAATGCGGAGATGCAGACGGTGTTGTATCCGGTGCATGCCATTCCACAGGAAATACCATTCGTCCGGCTCTTCAGCTTCTGAAGACAAAACCGGGCATCAAATCTGTATCCGGCTTCTTTATTATCGAGGTTCCGGATTGTGAATTCGGTGAGGATGGAAAATTCCTGTTCGCTGACTGTGCGGTTAACCCGGATTTCGATGCAGATAAGCTGGCAGAGATCGCAGGACTTTCTGCTGAATCTTTCGAGAAATACATCGGTGCTCCGGCAAAAGTTGCTATGCTCTCTTTCTCCACAAAGGGAAGTGCAAAACATGACAACGTAACAATGGTACAGGAAGCTACCGCAAAAGCACAGGAGAAATTCCCGCAGTACATGATCGACGGTGAACTGCAGTTTGATGCTGCCCTGGTTGCTAACGTCGGCAAGCTGAAAGCTCCGGAAAGCCCGGTTGCAGGTGAGGCTAACACTCTGGTATTCCCGAGCCTTGAGGCAGGAAATATCGGTTACAAGATCGCACAGAGACTTGCAAAGGCAAATGCATACGGTCCGATCCTGCAGGGTCTGTCCATGCCGGTTAACGATCTGTCCCGCGGATGCTTCGCAGATGATATCGTCGGCGTTGTGGCAATGACAGCAGTAGAAGCTCAGTAATAATAATAAAAACACTCATTATTTAAAATGTACGGAGGTTGTTTCAATGAAAGTTTTAATTATCAACTGCGGAAGTTCCTCTCTGAAATACCAGCTGATCGATTCCGAGACAGAAGCGGTTCTTGCTAAAGGTCTGTGTGAGAGAATCGGTATCGACGGACGTCTTGTATATCAGAAAGCCGGACTGGACAAAGAGATCACAGAGGCTCCGATGCCGACGCATACCGAGGCTATCCAGATGGTTCTGGATGCTCTGAAGAATGAGAAGACCGGTGCAATTGCATCTCTGGAAGAGATCGATGCCATCGGACATCGTGTTGTACACGGCGGAGAGAAATTCGCTTCTTCCGCAAAAGTTGATGATGCTATGATCGCTGCTCTGGAAGAGTGCTCCGATCTTGCACCGCTGCATAATCCGGCTAACCTGATCGGTATTCGTGTATGCCAGGAGCTGATGCCGAACGTACCGATGGTAGGTGTATTCGATACCGCATTCCATCAGACAATGCCGGAAGAAGCATACCTGTATCCGCTTCCGATCGAGTACTATGAGCAGTTCGGAATCCGTAAATACGGCTTCCACGGAACAAGCCACAGCTTTGTTTCCAAAGAGACTGCCAAATTCCTCGGACTGGATCCGGAGAACTCCAAGATCATCGTATGCCACCTTGGAAACGGTGCATCCGTAAGTGCTGTTAAGAACGGCAAATGTGTAGATACATCCATGGGTCTCACTCCGCTTGCAGGTCTTGCAATGGGAACACGCTGCGGTGATATCGATCCGTCTATCGTTGATTTCCTGGGCAAGAAACTGGATCTGGATGCAGCAGCAGTAACACAGATCCTGAACAAGAAATCCGGTGTATTCGGACTGTCCCGAGGACTGTCCAGTGACTTCCGTGATCTGGCAGCAGCTGCTGAATCCGGAAATCATGATGCAGCAGTAGCTCTTGATGTATTCGCATACCGCGTAAAAACAACCATCGGTGCCTATGCAGCTGCTATGGACGGTGTAGATGCAATTGCATTTACCGCAGGTATCGGTGAGAATTCCGCAGAAGTTAGAACATCCATTCTGGACGGTCTGACCTTCCTGGGAATCAAGATCGACGAAGAGAAGAATAAGCTTCGCGGCGAGAATATGAAGATCTCCACCGAGGATTCCGCTGTTTCCGTATGCGTAATCCCGACAAATGAAGAGCTTGCGATCTGCCGTGATACCGTAGCTATTCTCGGATAATTGAATGCTGCATAGGACATTATTCCTGATCGAATCGAAAAAAATGAAAAAGTCTTTGGCTGGTTGTTGACAAACAGAAGACACATGTGTATAATCGTAAAAGTGCGATTGAGAAATCATCGGTTTATTTTAAATATCAGGAATTTTGAGGAGGTGTTATAATGTCCATCTGTCCAAAAAATAAATCATCTAAATCCCATAGAGACCAGAGAAGAGCAAACTGGAAAATGTCTGCAGTTAATCTGGTAAAATGCAGCAAATGTGGTGAGCTTATGATGCCTCACAGAGTTTGCAAAAACTGTGGTACATACAACAAGAAACAGGTTATCGATGTTGAGTAATCCTGTGATCGGAATAAGATGATCTGAGGGCTGTCGTGAAAACGACAGCCCTTTTTCTGTGTCAGGATAAGGAGGCGCTTCTGCAGTGTTCAACTTGAATATTGATAAAAGTCAATGCAGAAACGTCTGTTACGGATCCATGCCTGTGCGGTGCATGCGTAAGTAAAGTTATCGATCCGCAGCAGGCCGGAGCGGGCTGTGTTGACAGTTTTTTACATGCCATGCTATAATAGCTCTATCTATGTATTAAATAATATTAACAATTGAGAAATACAATTGTAATTTTTAAGAAAAGGGGTACTACATATGAAGGGTAGAAGAGTATCGGGAATTCTTGCAATCGGATTAAGCATGTCACTTTTGCTTTCCGGCTGCACATTTATGAATAAGGTTGCAGACAAGGTAACCAAAACAGACAAGGAGACGGTTGTTGCATCCTCGAATGCAGAGGGCGTAAATGTTGCTACAAAGGCTTTTGATGATACGCTGTCTGTTCCGGAATTCGCAACAAATCTCAGCGGCAGTGTTTCTGTGGTCATGAATGGAAGCATCACATTGACCGTCAGTGCAACCGTTGCAGACGGGGGCGCGGTTACCTATCAGTGGTACAGCAACAATGTGAATTCCAATGGCGGCGGTACGCCCATCCAGGGAGCGACGGCCCCCAGCTATATGCCGAATACCTCTGAGGGCGGCAAGACCTATTATTATGTAGTTGCGATCAATGATCACGGTGAGACTATTAATGAAGCAACCAGTGATACACAGGAAGTGGTCGTATGGGCTGATATGTACTGGCAGCAGAATGCCGATAACAAAGGCTTCCAGTATCTGTCCCGTAAGGACGGTTCCTATCCGTCCAACCTTTCCATGGAGATCGATGGTAAAAATTACACATTCAACGAGACCGGATTTGCAATCGATCCGGCAACCGGTGGATATATTGATGTAACGACCGGTCAGGTAATTGCTGCTTCGGAGCCGACACCGGAGGCAACTCCGACACCGGAAGAAATCAAAGCTGTTTCTGCATCTTCCGAACAGCCGGAGGAGAGTACAGAGAATACGGAAACTACTGAAACCACAGAGGAGACAGCAGCGGATTTTGTTGATGAAGATGGTGACGGAATTCCGGATGAAACATATTGATTAAAGGAAGTTAAGAAGGTTAGCAATGAGTGAACTGACTAGAATCGTAGTGGATGCCATGGGCGGAGACTACGCACCGGCAGAACCGGTAAAAGGAGCAGTGGATGCACTGGCAGAGAGTGATCGGATCAAGGTTATTCTCACCGGTGATGCAGCTGCAATTGAAAAAGAACTGGAAAAGTATTCCTATCCTGCGGAACGGCTGGAGATCGTGCCGACCACGCAGGTGATCGAAACAGGAGAACCGCCGGTAAAAGCGATTCAGAGCAAGAGGGATTCCTCCCTTGTTGTTGGATTGAATCTGGTGCATAAGGGAGAAGCGGATGCATTTGTATCATCCGGAAGTACCGGTGCTGTACTGGTTGGCGGTCAGGGAATCGTCAAAAAGATCCGCGGCATTCAGCGTGCGCCTCTGGCACCGTTGATTCCGACAGCTAAAGGGGTATCCCTGCTGATCGACTGCGGAGCAAATGTAGATGCCAGACCGTCCCATCTGGTTCAGTTTGCCGTGCTCGGCTCTATCTATATGAAGAGTATTATGGGAATCGAGAATCCCAGAGTCGGGCTGGTGAATATCGGTACCGAAGAAGAGAAGGGAAATGCACTGTGCAAGGAGACGTTTCCGCTGCTGCAGGCATGTCCGGATATCAACTTTATCGGTAATGTGGAGGCGCGTGATATTTCCGCAGGTGCAGCTGATGTTTATGTAACGGAAGCGTTTGTGGGAAATGTGATACTGAAAATGTATGAGGGAGTCGGCAAGACACTTCTCCATGCAATCAAAGATGCATTGATGAGTTCGACCCGTTCCAAGGTTGGTGCGCTGCTGATCAAGCCTGCACTCAAATCCACATTGAAGAAGTTTGACAGTTCCAGTTACGGCGGTGCTCCGCTGCTGGGATTAAAGGGGCTTGTTGTTAAAACACACGGAAGTTCCAAAGCCAATGAATTCCGGAATACGATCCTTCAGTGTATTCAGTTTAAGGAAGAAGACGTGAATGGAAAGATTCAGGAGTTTCTTGCAAAACAGTCGGCGGAGAAAGAAGCTGCCGCAGATAAAGAATAACCGAAAGTGAGAGGTATCAAAATGGTACTGGAAAAGCTACAGCAGATCATTGCAGCAGTTCTACATGTAGATGTGCGTGAAGTTTCGGAACAGACATCCTTTGCCAGGGATCTGGGAGCGGATTCGCTGGATCTGTTACAGATCGTCTCTATGGCTGAAGAGGAATTTCATATCAGATTCGCCGGTGAAGATCTTAGAACATTGAAGACTGTCGGTGATGCTGTAGCAATGATCGATCGGTTACAGAGATAACTCTGAAAGGCTGCCTGCGGTTAATTACCGGGGCAGCCTTTCTTAGGATGAACCCGCAGTACGGTATGTGAATACATCCGGGGAATCCGCGTTTTAAAACAAAATCCGGAAGCAATAAGCAGATTGAATCTTTGACGCAGGTCTGCAGTAGAACGGCAGATCTGCGTCAGGGATTGAACCGGCTTCCGATCCGAAAGGAGAGAAAGTAGTATGAAAGAATATAAACATCTGCAGGAACTGGAAAAAAGAATAGGTTATGTTTTTCAGGAGTATTCCTGGCTGGAAACGGCCATGCGTCACAGTTCCTATGCCAATGAAAAAAAACTGGGACATGCCGGCTGCAATGAGCGTCTGGAATTTCTCGGGGATGCAGTTCTGGAAACGATATCCAGTGAATATCTGTATGACCATTATCCGGATATGACCGAGGGAGAGCTGACACGTCTGCGTGCCAGCCTTGTCTGTGAGCCCACACTTGCTTATGATGCAAGGCAGTTCCATATGGAAGAATTTCTGCTGCTGGGCAAAGGGGAAGAAGCTACCGGAGGCAGAAAACGGGATTCCGTTGTTTCGGATGCCCTGGAGGCACTGATCGGTGCGATTTTCAAAGACGGCGGTTTTGAGGAAGCACGTAGATTTATTCTGCAGTTTATTATGAATGATGTGGAAAATAAAAAGCTTTTCCATGATAGCAAGACCCGTCTGCAGGAGATGATCCAGGCGGTTTCTAAAGAAGAGATTCGATATGTTATTGTAAGCGAGAAGGGACCGGATCATGATAAGACCTTTGTCGCAGAGGTGTATCTGGGCGAGCGCAGGATCGGCCGGGGAGAAGGCAGATCCAAAAAAGCTGCAGAGCAGAATGCGGCATATGAAGCATTGGTCAACCGGGGGAAATAAGACATGTATCTGAAGTCAATTGAAATGCAGGGATTCAAGTCCTTCGCTGTAAAGACAAAGCTGGAATTCCATAACGGTGTAACCGGAATCGTCGGACCAAACGGCAGCGGAAAGAGCAATGTCGGTGATGCGGTCCGCTGGGTTCTGGGTGAGCAGAGTGCCAAGCAGCTGCGAGGCGGCAACATGCAGGATGTTATTTTTGCAGGAACCGAAAGCCGAAAGCCGCTGGGATTCGCTTCCGTTGCGATCACACTTGACAATGCGGATCGAAAACTGAACTTTGATGCGGATGAAGTAACGGTTACCAGAAAGCTGTACCGTTCCGGTGACAGTGAATATCTGATGAACGGCCGTGCCTGTCGTCTGCGTGATATCAATGAGCTGTTTTATGATACTGGTATCGGTAAGGAAGGCTATTCCATCATCGGACAGGGTCAGATCGACAAGATCCTGAGTGGAAAACCGGACGACCGCCGCGAGTTATTTGATGAAGCAGTAGGTATCGTAAAATTCAAAAGAAGAAAAATGGCTTCACTGAAGAAGCTGAATGAAGAAGAATCGAACCTCGTTCGTGTATCGGATATTCTGTCCGAGGTCACCCGTCAGCTGGGACCGCTGGAGCGGCAGGCCGGTAAGGCAGAGGAATATCTGACAAAGCGTGATGCCCTTCGTACGATGGAGATACAGATGTTCCAGATCGAAGAAGGCGTTTCGGAAGCAAGGCTGAAAGAGCTGGAAGGAAAGAAAAAAATCGCCGAAGACCAGCTGGAAGCCATCGGCCGACAGCTGGAGGAAACACGTACCGAATACGATAAAGTGGAACTGGAGCTGGAGGAATTGTCCGGAAAGGCTGCAGAGACCCGTGAGCAGGCACAGGAGACAGCTCTGAAAAAACAGCAGTCCGAAGGTCGGATCGCCGTTCTGCAGGAGCAGATCCTTGCAGCGGAGGCAAATACAAAGCTGTACAAGGACCGTCTGGAAGCCATTGAGGCAGAGCAGACACAGAGACTGGCTGCCCGTGATATCGAGACACAGGAAAAGGAAAAACTAACCGAAGATCTTATTGAAGCCGAAAAGAAAAAAAATGCGGCAGAGAAAAGGGTGCAGGAACTGCAGCATGCGATCACTTCCCTGCAGAATGAGGCTGAGAAGGGAAGAAGTGCTGCCATTACGCTGCTGAACCAGCGTGCATCGATCCGTGCAAAGGTGCAGCGATACGATACGATGCAGGAACAGATCGAGATTCGAAGATCACAGCTCAGTTCCCGGATGATCGCCATGAAAGGCAGTGAAAACCAGGAGACAGAGCGTCTGAAAGAACTGGAGCAGGAGCTGCAGAAGGTCAATGCATCGGTAGAAGCAAGGAAGGCTTCGATTGCAAAGAAGGAGAAACAGGAGATTCAGCTGCGGGATCTGCTGAACGAGGAGAACCGGCAGCTGGAAAGTGCACAGAGCAATTTTCACAGAGATTCTTCCAGACTGGAATCTTTGCAGAATATTACCGAGCGGTATGAGGGATATGGAAACAGTATCAAGAAGGTCATGGAACAGAAGGACCGCAATCCCGGAATCCATGGCGTTGTAGCCGATCTGATCAAGACCGGAAAGAAATATGAGACCGCGATCGAGACTGCGCTGGGCGGTTCTCTGCAGAACATCGTTACGGACAACGAAAGCACAGCCAAGTATCTGATCGAGTACCTGAAGCGCGGACATTACGGACGTGCGACTTTCCTTCCGCTGACAGCCATGCGGAATGACTCCGGCTTCAATCAGCCGGCCGTTCTGAAAGAACCAGGTGTCATCGGCAAAGCAGATACGCTGGTCACCAATGATCCGGAATATGACGGACTGGTCAGACGGCTTCTTGGAAAAACCATTGTCGTCGACACCATCGACCATGCCATTGCTGTCAGCAGAAGATATAAGCAGTCGATTCGTATGGTAACTCTGGAGGGAGAACTTCTGAGTCCCGGCGGTTCCATGACCGGCGGTTCCTTCCGGCATACCAGCAACCTGCTTGGACGAAGAAGAGAAATCGAAGAACTGGAAAACAGTGTCCGCACATTGAAACAGGATATTGAGACCATGCAGCATACGATCGAAACGAACCGCAGTCAGCGGAACATGATTCGGAATATGCTGGCCGAAGAGCGTGAGGAACTGCAGAAGGAACTGCTGCTGCAGAATACCGCCCGGGTGAATTTTGATACGGCTCATGAAAAAGCGGAAGGACTGCAGAAGGACTACAGGAAGCTTCTGCGGGAATCCGGAGAGATCGATATACAGGTTGCGGAGATCACGGAAAATCGTTCCGTTATCAAGGAGGAACTGGATAATTCCGAGAAAGAGGAAGCACGTCTGACCGAAGAAATCCGAAAGGCATCGGAGGAAGCGGAAAAACTGCAGGAGGATGAAAAGACTGCTCTGGAGATCCAGGATAAGAGCCGCCTGGAGTTTTCAACGATCCTGCAGCAGGTATCCTTTATCGATGAAAAGATCGCTTCCGCAGATGAGGAACTGAAGCGTCTGCAGGAAGAGCATGCGGGTATTGTGTCCGGACTGGACAATGAATCGGACAATGCCGGATCCAGAGAAAAGCTGATCGAAGATCTGCAGAAAGAATGTGCAGAGTTAGAAGAAAAGAGAACGGCACTGAACGAACAGGCTGCGGCACTGGATGCACAGAGAGAAGAAAAGAACAAGGCACACAAGGAATTTTTCGAGCGAAGAGACAGCCTGTCCGAAGAAAAGACGCAGATGGATCAGGAAGCTTTCCGCCTGCAGGCACAGATCGAAAAGCAGCAGGAATCCAGAGAAGCGCAGATCAATTATCTGTATGAAGAGTACCAGCTGACGCCGGATCAGGCAGAGAGTATTCATTTTGACGAGATTCCGGAGCGAACACCGCTGAAACTGAGCATTCGGGAGAAAAAAGCGGAAATCAAGGCACTTGGCAATATCAATGTCAATGCGATCGATGAATATAAAGAACTGAAGGAACGTCACGACTTCCTGTCCACGCAGCATGACGATCTGGTAAAAGCATCCGAGACACTGAAGGATATCATTGCACAGCTGGATGAAGGTATGCGCAGACAGTTCCAGGAAGGATTCGAGAAGATCCGTGTGGAATTCGACAAGGTATTCAAGCTGCTGTTCGGAGGCGGAAAAGGTACTCTGGAACTGGTGGAAGGTGAGGACATTCTGGAATCAGGAATCGTGATCATTTCCCAGCCGCCGGGCAAAAAACTGCAGAATATGATGCAGCTTTCCGGTGGTGAGAAGGCACTTACGGCGATCGCACTTCTGTTTGCGATCCAGAACCTGAAGCCGTCACCGTTCTGTCTGCTGGATGAGATCGAGGCAGCTCTGGATGACAACAACGTTACCCGTTTTGCCCAGTATCTGCACAAGTTGACAAAGAATACGCAGTTTATTATCATTACACACAGACGCGGAACCATGGCAGCGGCAGACCGCCTGTACGGTATCACCATGCAGGAAAAAGGTGTGTCCACACTGGTTTCCGTTGACCTGATCGAGTCGCAGCTGGATGCCTGATCCGCTGCTTTCGGCAAAGGAGGGAAAAACGTGGCAGAAGAGAAAAAAGGCTTTTTCGGCAGGCTGTTCAGCGGTCTGACCAAAACAAGAAAAAGCATGAATGAAAACCTGGACGAGGCATTCGGATGCTCCGTCATTGATGAAGAGTTTTACGATCGTCTGGAAGAGGCACTTGTTGCCAGTGATATGGGAATCGAGACGACCGAGAATGTTCTGGATAACCTGCGGGAGATCGTAGAGGATCTGGATATCAAGAAACCGGCAGACTGCAAGAAGTATATGGTGGACTGCTTCCGTCAGCAGATGAAGGTGACGGAGAATGCCTATACATTCGAAGAGAAAAAATCCGCCGTTCTGATCATCGGCGTAAATGGCGTCGGCAAGACAACGACTGTCGGAAAACTGGCATCCAAACTGAAGGCACAGGGCAAAAAAGTGGTGATTGCTTCCGCGGATACTTTCCGTGCCGCAGCCACCGATCAGCTGACGATCTGGGCAGAGCGTGCCGGTGTGGACATCATCACCGGACAGGAAGGCGCCGATCCCGCATCGGTCGTATACGATGCCATCGATGCATCTAAGGCAAGAAATGCAGATGTACTCCTGATCGATACAGCTGGACGTCTTCATAACAAGAAGAATCTGATGGAAGAGCTGCGCAAGATCTATCGGATCCTGGGCAAGAGCTATCCGGATGCACATCTGGAGACACTGCTGGTTCTGGACGGAACAACCGGACAGAATGCGATCATGCAGGCAAAGAGTTTTGCAGAGGTTGCGGATATTACCGGTCTGGTCATTACCAAACTGGATGGAACCGCAAAGGGCGGTATCGCCGTAGCCGTGCAGTCCGAACTGGAGATTCCGGTGAAGTATATCGGCGTTGGAGAGCAGATCGATGATCTGCAGAAGTTTGATCCGACATCGTTTGTGGAGGCGCTGTTCACAACGAATGAAAAATAGATAGAAAGGGATTTTTCTGCTGCTCATGCAGTACAATGCCAACGCAGGCACGCTCATCACAGTCGGGTTACCGACTGTGATGGCCTCCGGCGGGTCGCAGAGTTCGGCAAAAGATAGTTGCTTCGCAACTGCCGAACGTCTTCGTTCCACTTCGGTCGGCGCTAAGCGCAGGTCTCCCAGACCTGCAGCGCCGCGCGCGAATCCTCTTCGAGATTCGCGATAGATCGGCACGCAGCGGTACTAAGCTCACACTTCGTTTGCACTCGTGTTCGCTAAGTGCCGGCGGCCTCAGAGCACCTGCTTTTGGCACTTGCACTGCATTCACAGCGTCAAAATTGGTGGAGGGCGGTAAGTGTGCCGACCGGTACTGCTTGAAAAAACAGTGCATTGTGTGGGTACGGCCTGAAAAGCATAGTATTGTGTGGGACAGCCTGAGAAAACATAGCATAGTGTGGGACTGCCCGAGATAGCAGGATAATGTGCTGTACAGCTGTGCAGGCGTGAAATTGAGTGGTACAGGTGAGCGGTGGAATGAATAAATGGTGCTGAGCAAATAATTGGTATTTGCGTGCATGAATGCGTTAATTTTTGGAATAGAGGAATTAGTTTCATGAGTGAAAATATGGAGAATAAGGAAATGACTCCTGTGGAGATCGACAGTAATGAGGTTATGCTCACACTGGACAAATTCGAGGAAGCTTCAGAGATCGTCAAGAAAGTTACGGCAGATACCTCTTTGGTATTCAGTGAGTATCTCAGTGAGCAGACCGGCAACAAAGTATATCTGAAGCCGGAAAACATGCAGGTAACCGGTGCGTACAAGATCCGTGGTGCATATTATAAGATCAGCACCATGAGTGAAGCAGACCGTAAGAAAGGTCTGATCACCGCTTCTGCAGGCAACCATGCACAGGGTGTTGCCTATGCGGCAAAAGCCTTTGGTGCAAAAGCCGTGATCGTTATGCCTACAGGTACTCCGCTGATCAAGGTAGAGCGTACCAGACGCTATGGTGCGGAGGTCGTATTGTACGGAGATGTCTATGATGATGCCTGCAAGAAGGCACTGGAACTGGCAGAAGAAAAGGGATATACGTTCATTCATCCTTTCGATGATCTGACTGTTGCTACCGGTCAGGGAACGATTGCCATGGAGATCGTAAAAGATCTGCCGTTGGTAGATGTGATCCTTGTTCCGATCGGAGGAGGCGGACTGGCTACCGGTGTTTCCACACTTGCCAAGCAGCTGAACCCGAAGATCAAAGTCATCGGTGTAGAGCCGGCAGGAGCGAACTGTATGCAGGTTTCTCTGGAAAAGGGAGAAGTTGTAGAACTGCCTTCCGTAAGCACTATTGCAGACGGTACAGCCGTAAAACGGCCGGGTGAGAAGATCTTCCCGTATATTCAGAAAAATCTGGACGGCATCATCACCATTTCCGATGATGAGCTGGTTGTTGCCTTCCTGGATATGGTAGAAAATCACAAGATGATCGCAGAGAACTCCGGTCTGCTGACCGTAGCTGCTCTGAAGCATCTGAATGTAAAAAACAAGAGAGTTGTATCGGTCATCAGCGGAGGAAACATGGACGTTATCACCATGTCTTCCGTTGTTCAGAACGGCCTGCTGGCAAGAGACAGGATCTTTACGATCTCCACACTGCTTCCGGATCGTCCGGGCTCGCTGGTTCGGGTTTCCTCTGTTATTGCGGAGCAGAAGGGCAATATCATTAAACTGGATCACAATCAGTTCTACACCACCAACCGCAGTGCTGCTGTAGAGCTGCGCATTACTATGGAAGCATTCGGACCGGAACATAAGAAGACGATCATCGAAGCTCTGGAAAAAGAAGGCTTCCGACCGAAAATTGTCCATGCAAGTCTCTAAGATCAATTATCAGAAGAAGATGGAGGAGATTCTGGAAGCGGAGCAGAAAGAGGGAAGAATTCCGCATCTGCTGCTTCACAGCTGCTGTGCACCATGCAGCAGTTATGTGCTGGAATACCTGACTGCACATTTCCGAATCACCGATTATTTCTATAATCCGAATATTGCACCGGAAAACGAGTATCGGAAACGTGTGGAAGAACTGCAGCGTCTGATCGACAGTCTTCCGTTGGAAAATCCGGTCGTTATGGATGAAGGAAAGTACGATCCCGAGCGGTTTTATGCGATGGCTAAGGGGCTAGAAGAAGTGCCGGAGGGCGGAGAACGCTGTTTTCGCTGTTATGAGCTTCGCCTGCGGGAAGCAGCCGAAGAGGCCGTGCGGGTAGGGGCAGACTATTTCACCACCTCATTGTCCATCAGCCCGCTGAAAAATGCGGCTAAGCTCAATGAGATCGGACTGGCTCTGGAAAAGGAATACGGAGTTCGTTATCTGGTTTCGGATTTCAAGAAAAAGAACGGGTATAAGCGTTCCATCGAATTGTCCCGGGAATATGATTTGTACAGGCAGAATTACTGTGGATGTGTATTCTCGAGAAAAGAGGCGGAGAAAAGAGACGCAGAGAAAGCAGCAGCGGCAGATCAATAAGAATGCTGGGTACAGAGAATGGATTTTTTACAGGCAGCTGCTTTTGAAAACAGGTGAGGCCGCAATGCGGCATGCAAGTTAAGAAAGGAAATTATTTATGGCACAGCTTTGGGGAGGCCGCTTTACGAAGCAGACCGATAAACTGGTTTATAATTTTAATGCATCCATCAGCTTCGATCAGAAGTTTTATCGTCAGGATATCAGAGGAAGTCTGGCGCATGTTGCCATGCTGGCAAAGCAGGGGATCTTGACAGAGGAAGAGAAGAATCAGATTACAGACGGACTGAACGGGATTCTGGCAGATGTTGAGAACGGAACACTGGAGATCACCGACGAATACGAAGATATTCACAGCTTTGTAGAAGCAAATCTGATCGATCGTATCGGTGATGTGGGCAAAAAACTGCATACCGGCCGCAGCCGCAATGACCAGGTTGCGCTGGATATGAAACTCTATGTTCGTGATGAAATCGATGAGCTGGATGAACTGGAGAAAAAGCTTCTGCTCGTTATTCAGCGCATTATGGAAGAGAATACAGAAACCTACATGCCGGGCTTCACACATCTGCAGAAGGCACAGCCGGTTACAGTTGCACATCATTTCGGTGCATATTTCGAGATGTTCCGCCGCGACAGAGAACGTCTTGCCGATATTCGCAAGAGAATGAATACCTGTCCGCTTGGAAGTGGAGCACTTGCGGGAACTACATATCCGTTGGATCGTGCGTATACCGCAGAGCTGCTGGATTTTGACAGACCGACCGCAAACAGTATGGACTCCGTATCCGATCGTGATTACGTAATCGAGCTGCTGTCTGCACTGTCTACCACACAGATGCATCTGAGCCGCTTCAGCGAGGAGATCTGCATCTGGAACAGCAATGAATACCGCTTTGTTGAGCTGGATGATGCATACAGTACAGGAAGCTCTATCATGCCGCAGAAGAAAAATCCGGATATTGCCGAGCTTGTACGAGGAAAGACCGGACGTGTCTATGGTGCACTGATGCAGATGCTGACAAGTATGAAAGGTCTTCCGCTTGCATACAATAAGGATATGCAGGAAGATAAAGAGCTTACCTTCGATGCGATCGATACGGTTAAAGGCTGTCTGGCACTGTTCACAGGTATGATCGACACCATGAAGTTCCGCAGCGAGGTTATGGAGGCTTCTTCCAAGAACGGATTTACCAATGCGACCGACGCAGCGGATTATCTGGTTATGAAGGGGGTTCCGTTCCGTGATGCACACGGCATTATCGGACGCATGGTTCTTGCATGCATCGATAAAGACTGTGCACTGGACGATCTGACACTGGAAGAGTTCAAGAGTTTCTCCGACGCCTTCGAAGAGGATATCTACGAGGCAATCAGCATGAAGACATGTGTTGAGAAGAGAAATACCAAGGGCGCTCCGGGACCGGTTGCCATGGCAGAGGAACTCGCTGAGAATAAGCGCTATCTGGAAGAAAATTAAAGTATGTAACTAAGAGCATGTAATCCAAAGTATTTGTAAAAAAGTCATCCTGTATTTAGGGTGGCTTTTTTGCTATACTGAATGGGATCAAGCATATGCAGAAACGATATTTTTGTGTCGTGGAAATTAGTATAAAAACTGTAACAGGGACAGGAGCAGCAGAGTGATTGAAAGGAGGTGGAATGCGTGCGATATTATCTGATGCATAAAGAAGTGCAGGCAGCTGAAATTGAACTGGATGAATTGGCGAATTTGATTGCGGTTGAAAATATTCTGCACGAGGAACACCTGCCTTTTGGTACTTGTGGAAAGGATGGTGTCGACAAGAAAAAACTGGCCAGATGGTGGGCAACGCGGGCAATTCCAGCAAGCAGATCCGGTTTGCGGCATGCATTGGAGCAGTTGGATATGTCGGTATCACAGGAGCTGTTGGATAAGTGTTATGGGCTGAGTCTTTCGGATCAATACTGGATCAATCCGCTGGATCATCCGCTGCAGTGGAAAGACATCAACTTCTTTGAACATTCCTTTTCGGATGATGTAGGAAATCTGCTGTTTGGAAAAACATATGATTCGGAACAGATCAGTCTTGTTTCACCGGATAATACCTCGGATGGTCAGCTGCTGAAGAAGTGGAAGATTCAGGAGGGAAAACGAGTACTTCTGAAAGGGTCCAGCGCTCCCTATTATCAGGAAGCATACAATGAAGTTATTGCAAGCAGAATAGCAGCTGCATTGCATATACCGCATGTGGAGTATGAGCTTTATTATGAAGCCGGTCAGGCATATAGTGCGTGCAGAGATTTTATAACATCCGAACAGGATCTGATTTCCGCAAATCATTTTCTGCAGGCGTTTCAGAAGCCCAATCATTTATCGATGTATGAGTTTTATATTTCCTGTGGTGAGACGATTGGAATCGATGACATACGTCAGCGGATGGAAGAAATGCTTGTTCTGGATTATCTGATCGCAAATACAGACCGACATTTCAATAACTTTGGACTTGTTCGAGAGGCTGAGACACTGCAGTGGATCGGCACCGCCCCGATTTTTGACTGTGGAACTTCGTTATGGCACAGTGTGCAGACGGCTAAGATCAAGGCGCTGGCACCCCGGACGCCAAGTAAGCCGTTCAAAGAAACGCATGGGGAGCAGATAAAACTCGTAAAAGATCTTTCATGGATTGATTTTGCGGCACTGGAAGATATCCCGGAGTATGCAGAAAATGTATTGCTGGATGCTGAAGAAATCAGTGACAGCAGAAGGCGGATTATTGTTGAGGGATTGAGACAACGCATATATGCTTTGGAAGAAAGCATTTTATGAAACAAGGCATTTAGCAAAAAGGGAGATGCTGATCTTATATAGGGGATGCCTCTCTCTTTTACTAAGTGGCTTGTTCTATTTTGGACCGGGTTCTGTGAGTATTGTCAAGGGATTCAGAGCATGGCTATTTGATATCTGTACAAAGTAAGCAGAATTTCGCACATTAGACGGATATATATAATAAACAAATGAAATGTATAATAATCGCAGCCTCTCTTAAGTATAATGAAAATATACAATTTAACGGTGATCAGGGATATCACAAATGAAAAGGAGAGGACAAATGGAAAAGTCAAAGAAAATACCGAAAAGTTTATTGTTTTTGTGGCCGTCCAGAGCAATTTCATATGGAGTTGCATCTATTCTGTTAGGATATGTTTCCTACTATGCAACAGACTTCATGGGCATTTCGATGTTTGCTGCCGGCATCATTTTTATGCTGTCCAAGATTTTTGATGGTTTTACGGATATTGTAGCCGGATACATTATTGATAAAACGAATTCAAAGCTCGGAAAAGGACGTCCTTATGAGCTTGCACTTATCGGATACTGGCTTTTTATTGTAATTCTTTTTTCGGCTCCGGAAATGGGAGTAAAAACTTCTTATGTCTATCTGTTTGTAACATATACGATGATCAATTCGGTTTTCCTTACATTTTTGAACTGTAATGAGCCTGTATATTTATCCAATGCGATTGATGATTCTTCACAAAGTGTTACAATTTTATCAATCACCGGTTTTGTATCGATGATCGCAACAATGGCAGCTTCCATGATTCTTCCGCAGTACGTCCAGACGATCGGTGCAACAAAAGAAGGTTGGAGAATTATGGCTATTGCTATGGCGATTCCGTTTACCTTACTTGGATTATTGCGATTTGCTACGGTAAAAGAAAAGAAGAGAAACGCAGTAGCTGTTACAGAGAAAATCACGCTGAAGCAGATGGTTAAAACCTTATTGAGCAATAAATATATTCTTCTTTTTTCAATTATTATTTTAATCAGCAACCTGGGAAGTAACCTGGTAGGAACTGTAACAACTTACTATTTCAGATATATTATTGGAGATTTATCGAAAGCATCGATCATGGGATTGTCTATGCTGGCAATAATTATTGTGATCGTTCTGACACCTGTTTTATCCCAAAAGTTTGGGTTTGTAAATGTAATCCGTACAACAACTCTGATCGGTATGATCGGTTATTTTGCAAAGATTCTTTTCCCGACAAATGTTATGTTTCTTTTTATTGCGAATATATTTTCAATGCTTGGTTTTTATACAATGTTCAGCTTTGCGGGAACATTTGTTATTGACTGTATTGATTATGGCGAATGGAAAGAAGGAATTCGAAGCGAAGGAATTATATCCTGTTCCCAGAGTGTTACCGCAAAGATCGGAACTGCAATCGGTGCCGGTGTTGTAGGTGTTGTAGTTGGAATGGCAGGATATGATGGAGCAGCTGCTGTACAGAATATTGCAACTAAGAATACCATTATTGCAATGTATTCAATTGTTCCGGGAATCTTTTGTCTGATTCAGTTTATCTTATTAAGAGTATATGATCTGGATAAAAAACTTCCGGAAATCAGAGAGGATCTGGCAAAAAGAAGAGCATGATTCGGAGGATGAATAGTTCAATCATTCCATTATCCTGGATGAAAATAGAATGATTGAACGTATCCTTGAACCGGAAAGCATGGCAATAGTTAAGATGACCACCTAGACGATGTCGTGGTCACTGTTGAGACTGCGGTATTTTCCCGGAGTCATATTCATTACACTTTTGAACACTTTTTGAAAGTGCTGTTGACTGGAATATCCCAGTTTATCAGCTATAACTACATAATTCAGATTTGAAGATTCGAGAAGATAACATGCTTCTCGAATCTTTTGTTTATGAATATATTCCATAATCGACTGTCCGGTTTCCTGGCGGAAAATCTTTGTCAGATAAGAACCGTTCATGGAAAGCGCATCCGCTACATCTTTGGTACTGATGCGTTCGTGCAGATGTGAGGCAACATAATCATAGATCTGATTTATAAGATAGGATTCCGAATGCGGGTGCAGTACCGTTGCGATTCTTGTGGTGTAGTCAAGCTGCATGGTGCTGATAAGTGCAATGATATCATTATAATTATTTAAAGACTCCACACGATGAATATAATAATCGGATAAAGAGACTGCAGTATCGTAATCAACACCCTGGGATACGGCGACCCTGGAGGCGAGAGAACTGGATGCAATCAGTATATTTTTGGCAGAACGTATCGTTGACGGTGTGAGCATAGGAAGTGACAGCGAGCGCATAGGTATTGATGTCTGAAGGAATTGTCTGAGTTCGTCTATTTTACCGTATTTGATCATATCCATCATCTGATTTTCTATTTCCAATGCCGAGTTTTCTTCATCGGTATCCAGATCTTTAGAATCCTTTACATCAAACAAATTATACTTGTTGCTGATCTGGATCTTCAGGTCTTTTTGATCAGGATTTACAAATTCAGCTACGAATTCAAGGAAATTAGCAAACATATCCGTATTCATACGTGGATATTCATAACAAGCAGATAATAATTCTCCTGTATGTGCATCTGAGATATCCATATCACAGAGAATGCTGCGTGCCTGATTGATTGTATACTCAAAAGGGACAGCCGGACCTATACAAAGAAAATAATCCGTATTTACAATTTCGATATACCCGCAGAGAAGTGCATCCTGGGTGCTGATCAAAGAAAGCGGGCGTCCGATATGAATATATGGTTTTACATAATAATATGCAGGATTTGGAAGAAACGGGATCTCTGTAGTATCAATAAGAGTCTCATTTTTGTATAACTGAATGCTGATGCCGATAGAGGAGGCCAGTTTTTTCAGAGATGAAAAACAGTCCATAGCAAATCTCCTTTTTGCGAAATATATAATGAAAAACGTAATTATATAATAACATAACCGGGTTCTGAGTAGAATGATATTTAGAAACGAGAGTGCAGATAAGAAGGAGAAAAGATATGGCAGTACGATTAACAGAAGCACCGTTTAATTTGAATCAGGAGCAGGTTAACTGGGTTGAAGATACTTTTCGAGGTTTGAGCATGGACGAAAAGATTGGTCAGCTCTTAATGCCTGCAGCCGGATACTTTACTCCGGAAGAAATGGTACATATGGCAAAAGATCTGAAAGTTGCAGGAATGATGATTCGAACAATGCCGGGAGAGTCTGCAAGACAGGCATTTACAGCTATTCAGTCCATGAGTACGATACCAATGCTACTGGCTGCCAATCTTGAAACCGGGGGAATCGGAGCAGTAGCTGAAGGAACCATATTTTCCTCACCAATGGGATGCGCTGCAACAGGAAATCCGGAGAACGGTTATCGATTGGGAAAAATCAGCTGTAAGGAAGCTGCAGCAGTTGGTGTGAACTGGGGATTTGCTCCGGTTGTTGATATTGATAACAGCTATAGGAATCCGATAACCAATATACGGGCATTTTCATCCGATACAGATGAAGTAATTGCCTATTCAAAATGTTATTTAAAAGCTGCTAAAGAAGAAGGCGTTATTCCGACAATTAAGCACTTTCCGGGCGATGGATGTGATGAAAGAGATCAGCATCTGCTTGTATCGGTAAATGATAGAAGCGCAGAGGAGTGGTATGATTCCTACGGAAAAATCTATGAGACTCTGATTCGGGAAGGAGCACCGACGATTATGGTTGGACATATTGCACAGCCTGCGGTAGCAAGGGATATGAATCCGGATCTGAGCAGAAAAGAGGCATATCTTCCGGCATCGTTATCGAAAACCCTGGTAACCGGTGTACTGCGGGAAAAGTACCATTTTAACGGTGTTGCAATTACCGATTCGACGCTTATGGTGGGATACATGCAGTGTATGCCAAGAAAACAGGCACTTGCAGCATCCATAGAAGCAGGAATTGATATGATACTTTTTAATCGGAATCTGGATGAAGATTATCGATATATAAAGGAATGTATAGAAGAAGGAATTCTCAGTAAAGAACGTGTGGACGAAGCGGTTCTTCGTGTGCTTGCCCTGAAAGCGATGCTTCAGCTTCCCGGGAAACAACTTTCCAATACATTGATTCCGGATACAGAATTAAAAAGCATCATGAAGGATTCAGTCACAAAAGAATGGTGCAGAGAACTGGCAGATCGAAGTGTGACTTTAGTAAAGGATAATCGAAATCTGCTGCCTCTCAGTCCTGAAAAAGGAAAACGAATCTATCTGAATGTAATTGAAAATGAAGTGGAGAATCAGTCTCCGTTTGCAATGGATGTAAAGAGAAGATTGGAAGCGGAAGGATTTTCGGTTACGCTGCGTGACCGAAAACTGGATATTAATACGGCAGATATGCTGCAGGGAATCATGAATGAGGATGCACTGCGGGTTATGTCTGAAATCAGTGCAAGTACCGATGATTTTGTCAGTCAGTATGACATGGCAATGATTGTGCTGAATATGGAAACTGTTTCCAATGCTACGGTAGTCCGGGTCAACTGGAAGGTTATGTTCGGTCTGGGAAATGATATTCCGTGGTATGCAGGTGAGATGCCGCTTGTTGTGGTAAGTACCGCAAACCCATACCATTTATTGGATATACCAATGGCGCATACATATATAAATGCATATACCAATACGCCGGAAGTTTTGGAGGCTTTGTTTGATAAACTTATGGGACGCAGTGACTTCAAGGGTGTTTCGCCGGTAGATGCATTCTGCGGACATGAAGACTGTGCGTTATGAGGAGGCGGTTCAATGGAGAAAAAATACTGCGGTATCATTTTTGATTTGGATGGTGTTATCTGTCATACCGATCATTACCATTATCTTGCATGGAAAAAACTGGCAGAAAAAGAACATATTTATTTTGATGAATCTATTAATCACCGCCTGCGTGGGGTGAGCAGGATGGAGAGTCTGGAAATTTTGCTGGAACGGGCAGACAAAACATATACGGAAGAAGAAAAAGAGCGAATGGCTGAAGCGAAAAATACCATTTATGTGGAATTATTAGGTCAAATGACTGAAAATGATCTTCCGGAGAACGTAAAAAGAACATTGGATGATTTAAGAAAGAAAGGATACCTGCTGGCTATTGGATCCAGCAGTAAGAACACAAAACGAATTTTGAAGTATATCGGTTTGGAAAACTATTTTGATGCCATCAGCGATGGCACAAATATTACAAGATCGAAACCCGATCCGGAGGTTTTTCTCAAAGCTGCAGAGATGCTGGAGCTTTCAGCGGAGAAATGTATTGTGATTGAAGATGCAAGGGCAGGAATCGATGCCGCCGTTGCCGGAGGATTTGCAAGTGCCGGTATCGGCGAAGCAAAGCTGCATTCGGGAGTGACATATCAATTAGAATCATTTGAAGATCTTACACAGATAGTATGAGGAAAAAAGTATGAAAAAAACAGATTATATTCTTCCGTTTCTTTGGGTTCACGGGGAAGAGGAATCCGTATATCGTGAAATGATTCAGGCAATAAAAAATGCCAATATCCATGCATTTTGTGTGGAATCCCGACCGCATGAGGCATTTTTGCAGGATAAATGGTGGGCGGATATGGATGTTATCATTGATGAAGCGAAGAAACAGGATATGCGAATCTATATTCTTGATGATAAACATTTTCCAACCGGTTATGCAAACGGAGCTGCAGCTTCTGCACCGAATTCTCTGCGTCGTCAAAGTGTGTTTTATAAACATATAAATGTCAAAGCAGGAGAGACGGTCTCTTTTTCGATTATGGAGTACTGCAATCTCGAGCCAACGTATAATCAGCTTGGTTTTATGATGAATCAGTATATGAAAAATGATGAGATGCATTTCGAGGATGATCGGTTGCTGTCCGCAACATTCTACCGGGAGTCATCCTATTCCGTTCTGGATGACAGGATCCAAGACGGCAGAATCAGTTTTACGGCAGATGCAGACGGTGAGATTTGTCTGGTATATCTTACAAGAAATGCGGGTATTCATCGTAACTATATCAATATGCTGGAAGAGGGATCGGTACGTCTGTTGATTGATGAAGTATATGAAAAACATTATGCGCATTATTCAGCTGAATTCGGAAAAACGATAGCCGGTTTCTTTTCAGATGAACCTGAATTGGGTAATTCTACATATACCAATGTACGAGTGGATATGGGAGATGATGAAAATCTTGATTTTCCATGGAGTGAAAGCTTTGAAAAAAGTTTGGAAGAGTATATGGGGGAAGAGTATAAATACGTACTGCCGCTTCTATGGAAAAATAACTATGACAAGGATAGCATTTCAAAAGTTCGATATCAGTTTATGACTGCATTGACAAATCAGGTCAGCGACTGTTTCTCTAAACAAATCGGAACCTGGTGCAGAGAACATGGAGTGGAGTATATCGGACATGTAATAGAGGACAATAATCTTCATTCAAAGACAGGTTCATCACTAGGACATTATTTCAAAGGTTTAAAATATCAGACGATGGCAGGGATTGATGACATCGGAGGACAGGTGCTTCCGTATCAGGAAGATACGGTAACGGAAGAACCTGCAAGAGATGGAGCATTTTATCATTATTGTCTTGGAAAACTGGCAGTGTCTCTTGCACAGATCAATCCGGGAATGGATGGGGATTCCATGTGTGAGATCTTCGGTAACTACGGTTGGTCTGAGGGCGTTCGTCTGGAAAAATACCTGATGGATCATTTCATGGTTCGTGGTGTGAATCATTTTGTTCCGCATGCATTTACATGCAGCCCGTATCCGGATGCAGATTGTCCGCCGCATTTTTATGCACATGGCAATAATCCGCAGTATCGCCATTTTGGTGAATTGATGGCATATGGAAGCAGAGTCTGTGAGAGGCTGTCCGGAGGAAAACTGGATTCACCGGTTGCCATCCTTTATCATGCAGAGTCTGAATGGTGCGGGGAACGAATGTTGATTCAGGAGCCGGCCCGGGAATTGTATGATCACCAGATCGATTACTCGTTTCTGCCGGCAGAGGTATTTGAACAGCGAGATTTCTATAATACGAAAATCGGAAAAAACCTCTATGTTAACGGAAATGAATATAAATTA
>JAUNAK010000017.1 GCA_030527665.1 Eubacteriales bacterium | reverse complement strand
GATTTTGTGTTTAATAGGAATTTCGTTTCTGTTAAACACAGAAAATGATCGTTAATTTGCGGTTGCCAAAGTCTGTAAAAGCGAATAGGATATAGTTAAGGAATGGATAATTTGTAATAAGAATATACTAATAAAGGAGACGTATTATGGCAACTTCAAGTATTACTAAAACATTTGTCGTTTCCGGAAAAGAACAAGTTGAACAATTTGCAAATGCAATTGAAGAGTCTTATCAGGAAGCTATTTGCCAGGCACCAGCTCCTGATTTGCAGATTACCCATTTGCGTGGGGCTGATGAAGTGAAGAAATTTATGGCAAGAAGGAAAAAATCGAATGCTTAATGGTATTTCCGTAGTTAACATTCGTGAATATCTGCAAAATAATGATGAGCTCGGAGAGGACATACTTAAAGAAATTCTCTCCGAGTTTTCATGTGAGAAGAATCCGGATGTTGAAAGATTTTTAAAGGAACAGGCAATCGAGTTTACGAAAAAAAATCAGTCGGTTACGTACATTGTATTATCGAATAGAAACGCAGAAGTTTTAGGATATTTTACATTAGCAATTAAACCAATATCTCTAAAAATTGACTCAATCAGTAAAACTATGGCACGAAAAATCAGCAGGGTTAGTGAAGTGAATGAATTTGACGGAACATATTCGTTATCTGCATTTCTAATTGCCCAGCTGGGAAAAAATTATACAGATGAGTTAAATAAGAGAATTTCAGGAGAACAGTTATTAGAGGCAGCCATTGCGACAATTAGAGAATTGCAGTTTAGAGCCGGTGGAATGGTGACTTTTTTAGAAGCTGCTCCGGAAGAGAAGCTTTTGCATTTCTATCGAGATGAGAATCGGTTCAAATTATTTGGAAGCCGTTTGGCAAAAGAAGGATTGCCGGAAGAACATAGGTTGGTTCAGTTATTAAGAGTATTATAGTGAAATAAGTGGGAGGAGAAATCTTCCCACGATTTTTTATGAAATATGGATTGTAAAGCGGCAGATGGAGCAGTTTACCGTGGAGATGAAAGAAGTGAAAAAAAAGAAGGAAAGAAATCGCAAAAGATCCGGTTGGATCGATATAGCAAAAGGAATAGGAATCTGCATCATTGTTCTGGGACACTGCTGTATACAGGATAATCAGATCCCTTTTCGGGATTACCTGTTTTCCTTTAATACCGTATTGTTTTTTACGCTGTCAGGAATGACTTTCTGTCGAAGAAGAAACACGGCGGGGGAGAATGGTGCAGGAGGCGAAGCTGCAGGAGGTGAATCGGCAAGATGCGAATCAACAGGATGCAGATCAGCAGTCTGGGATTTTGATGACAGAAAAGCTTCTGTTTTCTTTCGGAAACTGCTGCAGACGATCGTTGTTCCCTATCTGTGTTGGGCGCTGATCAGCATTGCCATCTTTCTTCTCATGGGACGGATCGGTCTGGTACCGAACGAAGGAGACTCACTTGGACTGTGGACAAATCTGAAGGGTATGCTCTATGCCAATTCTGAGTGGGGACAGATGATGTGGAACCGTCCGCTCTGGTTTCTGCCTTGTCTGGCAATATTGGAGATCCTTGGATTTATGCTGTTAAAAGGATGCACGAAGCTTGCAGAACGAAGAGGGGAAAAAGCCGGTGAGGTATGCTGGCTTCTGGCAGGATGTCTGGGCGGTGTCTGGATTCTGGCAGAGGGATTCGGCAGTCTGGATGTGCAGCTTCCCTGGGAGGCGGAAACTGCAGCGGGAATGCTGTTTTTCTTCTGCCTCGGACGGGTATGGATGCGAGTCTCTGACCGCCTGGAAAATGCAGACAGCCCGATCGGCATAGAAAGGGATGAACCGGGTGTTCCCGCAGCCGCTGAAAGTTCGGTCGACACAGAAAGAACCGAACCGGGTGTTCCCGCAGCCGCTGAAAAGAAAAAAGCAGCTGCACGGAAAAATACAAATACGGTGCGGATTCGTATGTTTGCCGGTGCCGGCGGAGTGATCCTCCTGATTCTGAATATCCTGCAGGTTCGAATAAACGGAACGACGGATACAAGAGCCGATCTGTTTCGGAATCCGCTGCTGTACATGCTGGGAGCATTGCTTGGAACATTGGGGATCCTGCTGCTTGCCTATGCCTGGAAGCAGTCGGTATGGATGGAGAAGATCGGCCGGTCCAGTCTGGCAATTCTGGTTATGCATAAGTTTCCTCTGCAGGCAGCGGACGTTCTGGCATCCCGTCTGCAGCTTCCGAAGGGATATCCATTTTCCATAGTGACCTGCGTGTGCAGTATTTTGCTGTGTCTGGCCGTTGAGCCTCTAGTGCTCCGGATTCTTCCTGAAATGTTAGGGAAAGGCAGACGAAGATAAAGCATGAAGATAAAAATGACGATAAAGAATGCAAATTAAGCACAAAAAGAGAAAAGAAAATAAAGAGCAAAAACAGAGAAGAAAATAGAGAAATAATAGAGAACGGAAAAAAAGAACGGAAACATAGAAGGAGTCCACAGCTTTGAATGACTGTGGACTCCTTCTTTATCCAAGCAGCTCCCGCAGGGCTGCCAGAAGACGATCGTTATCTTCAGGGTTCATGTAGCAGAAGCGGAAGTATTTATCTGACAGATTGGAGAAGGTGGAGCAGTTACGGATCATCAGACCTTTGCGGATGCAGTGATCGAACAGCGCATAGGCGTCTACGTCCTCCTTCAGGATCTTTACGAGCTGGAAGTTGCCGTAGGCCGGGTAGAGCTTTACTGTGTTCCAGGTCTGCAGCTCTTCGGCAAGGCGGATACGCTCGGTGTTGATCAGCGCAGTGGTACGTGCAATATATTCTTCATCAAGGAACATCAGGCGGCCGGCGATCTCGGCAAGCGAACTGATGGACCAGGGATTCTGCTGGGTAAGGATCTCGCTGCGCAGCGTCTCACCGGAGGTGATGGCATAGCCAAGGCGAAGTCCGGGAGCGGCAAAAAATTTGGATGTGCCGCGCAGAACGACCAGATTGTCGAATTCGGCAGTCAGGGGAACGGAAGAGATCCGGTCCTTCGGGTCGGTGAATTCCACATAGGTCTCATCCACCATAACAAAGATACCATGTTCACGGCAGGCGGTCAGAATGCAGCGCATGTCATCTCTGTTGACTGCAGACGAGGTCGGGTTGTTGGGATTGCAGAAGACAAGCAGATCCAGATCGTCGGTCAGCTGTGCACAGAAGTCTGTGAGGTCCAGACGAAAATCCTGTTCCTCCTGCAGATTGTAGCTGACGAGTTCGCCGCCGCGAAGGGTGATCTCGCGTTCATATTCCGAGTAGGACGGAGCCAGTACCATCGCACGTTTTGGAGCAATGGCAGTGATCACCAGAGAGATCAGTTCGGTGGAACCGTTTCCTACGATCACATTTTCATAGGAAGTGCCGGCATAAGCGGCCATGGTCTTGCGCAGTTCTGTATATTCTCTGTCCGGATAGGTCTGGATGGCATCCAGGTGTTCGGCGAGAGAGGCTTTCAGCTTTCCGGAAATTCCCAGCGGGTTGATATTGGCGGAAAAACTGATGATGTCTTCTTTTTTAATATGATAAATAGCTTCTATTTTCTCAAGGTCACTTCCGTGGAAGTGCTCCTTTGGCTGCAGATTTGTGTCAGACATGGAGATTTCCTTTCTATATTTCCGTGAGCCGTGCAGACATCGAACCTTCAGAAAAGGTCGCCGGATCTTTTGCTGAGGATACAAAGGCTGCAGACGATGCTCGGTTGGGAACAGCGCTTTCCACAAGTCGTCCTCGGGTGCATGAAACCGCATCTGGGGCAAAACGGCTTCGGTAAGCAGTTCCGCTGCGTACATTGCGAATACAAAAGAGATGTTGTATACTGGTCACAGTATAAGGGCGAGTCTGCCCTTCGTCAAGCAGCAAGGATAGGTAAACCCCAATATCATTGGAATAAGGCAGGGTGAATATATTGAGCAAACAAGAGATAACAGCAGAAGCAGGTTTTGTATATGATCTTCCGAAACTGATCGTATCACAGCCGGAGTTTTCCTTCCGCGTACAGGAAGGGGCACAGAAAAGAGCTTCTTTTACGATCAAGGCAAGTGACGGAAGTCATGTGCGTGCACAGATCATGTCCGATAGCTACCGGATTGTTCCGGCAGTCAGTGAGGTTTCCGGAACTTCCTGTGAGGTACTTTTCGGTGTGGACGTAAAAGGACTTCGTGCGGGCAAAAAGGTAGAAGGATCCATTCTGATCAGCAGCAATCTGTCGGAGATCTCCGTTCCGGTACAGATCGAAGTAACGGAGCTGCCGGAGGATGGTCTGCACAAAGAGGTGCATACACTGGATGATTTTTCCAGATTGTGCATGCGGGAGATCCGGGAGGGATTCCGTCTGTTTACAAGTCCGGGATTCACAGGGATACTGAATGGCAGCAACCGCCGGTATCTGTCTCTGTATAAGGGCATGTCCAGAAATCCGGTCACCTACCAGCATCTGGAGGAGTTTCTGATTGCCTGCGGCAAAAAGGCACCCATCGAGATCTCTCTGGATAAGCAGGAGAAGGCGGCCTATCATCTGGATGTATCCCAGAAGGATACCCTGTATATCTACAAAAATACCTGGGGCTACATCCGTCTGGAGGTAGAGGTGATCGGCGATTTCCTGGAAGTGGAGAAAAAGGTCATCACCTCCGAAGACTTTATCGGAAAGGTCTACGGTCTGGAATATGTCGTACGCCGGGAGATGCTCGGCACCGGCCGCTCCTATGGAAAGATCCTTATTCGAAGCGTACATCAGACACTGGAATTCACGGTAGAGGCTTCCGCCTCGGACGCTGCGATGCTTCGTCCTTCCACCGCCAGAAACCGCCGCGTTGCCTGGCTGATGCGGGACTATCTGAATCTGCAGCTGCATATTCTGGATTATCGGGGCTGGCAGGAATCTTCTTCCATGACCGTGCAGGAGATGCTGCAGGAGAATCCGTCGGATGTATGGGCGACACTGTACCAGGCATATCTGACCTGTGCGGCAGAGGATTATTCCCGTACCATGGAGATCCTGTGGCCGTTTAAGGACGGAATTCTTGCGTTCCAGACGGCCGAGCAGAAGGCGGTCTATCTGAGTATTGCCAAGACGGTGGGACTTCTTCCCCAGGAACAGACCAATATTCTGCCCCGGCTTCGCAAATATTTCATGCGTCATCCGAACAGCTATCTGCTGCTGCACCTGATCCACAAGGAGGAAGGCACCGATATGCTGACTTCCGCAGATTTGATGGAGGAGTATGAGGACTGCTTCCGTGCCGGATGCAGCAGTCCGTTCCTGTATCTGGATGCATGGAAGCTGCTGGCAAAGGAGGAGGCACTGCTGCGCAGACTGTCCCCGTTCATGCTTCGTGTTCTGAACTTCGGACAGAAACAGGGCTATATTTCCGAGGGACTTCTGCAGAGAGCCGCATTTTTGTCTTCCAATGAGAAAAACTTCAGCCCGTCGGTCTTCCGTGTACTGACCGTCGGCTATCGCAAATATCCCAACGACGATATTCTGGAGGCGATCTGCAAGCTGCTGATCAAGGGAAATCCGAATCGTCGGGCCTGCTTTGAGTGGTATGAAAAGGCGGTGGAGAGAGACCTCCGTGTTACCCGCCTCTACGAATATTATATGGAGACCTACAGCCGTCCGGCTTCGGAGGAGATCCCGCTTCCGGTCCGCATGTATTTTGCAACCAACAACATGCTGGAGGATCGGAAAAAAGCGCTGCTGTATGCCAGCGTGATCCTGCACAAGGATGCGGATGAGACCGGTTATCTGAACTACTCCCGTTATATGCGTGATTTTGCCCTGTCATCTCTGCAGAGAGGCAAGATCGATGAGAACTATGCCGTGCTGTATGCCGAGTATTTCCGGAAACCGGAATCTGCCGAAATGGCGGAGAAGCTGGCCAATGTTATTTTTGCACGGAAGGTGACGGTTCCGGTCAAGGGGATACGCAAGGTGATCGTATCCCACAGTCATATCGAAAGAGAAGAAGAGGCACTGGTGATCGAAGGCGTGGCATATCCGCGGGTATATTCCGAGGATTCCTCGATTCTGTTCGAGGATGTCAATCGCCGCCGTTTTGCCGTGACTGTACCGTTTACGAAGCAGAATCTGCTGGATCCGAAGGATTTTGCAAGAGCCTGCATGGATTTCGGCATCAATCATCCGGGACTGACCCTGTATATGTGCCATGACAAGGCCTTCCAGATGGAGATCAGCAGCCGCAATATCAACTGGTACCGGGCAGCGGTGCGCAATACGGCATTTACTGATGAATATCGGGATATGATCCGGCGCAAACTGCTGGATTACGATCTGGCCCATCCGGATGACAGGATGCTGCCGGATGCCCTTCCGGACGAGGAAGTGGATGAATATGCAAGAGCGGACAGGATCGGTACCACCCACATTCTGATCCGCGAGGGAAGATATGAGGATGCCTGGCATGTGATCTCCGGTTACGGCTATGAAGAGATCCGGCAGGAGCAGCTGCAGCTGCTGGCAGGCCGTCTGATCCTGGATGAGAAGCATATCGAGGAAGAGGATTTTACCTGCTTCGCATGGAATGTGTATGAGAACGGCTGCCGTGAAGATGTACTGCTGGTCTATCTGCGTGATCGTTATGAAGGATCGGTCAAAAATCTCTGCCGTCTGTGGAAGAGTCTGACCGACAAACGGCTGGATCAGACGGTTCTGGAGAAAAAGATCCTTCTGCAGTCCATGCGTACCCATCAGTTCCCGGATCAGGAGACGGAGGTTCTCAGAAGCTATATGGATCATGAGGGAGAGCCGGAGGTATGTGCCGAATTCCTGGCATATCTGGCGGATCATTATTTCCTTGGAAACCGTCAGACATCCGGACAGATCTTCTCCATGATGGAAGAAGCCATGGACAGAGAAGAGTTGGACAAGACCATCTGCAAGCTGGCTCTTCTGAAATATTATGCACAGATCGGAACACTGGATCAGAAGCAGACAGAGCTTTGCCGCGTCCTTCTGAAGGAAATGGATGAGAGAGGACTGCGGTTCGAATTCTACGGCAAGCTGCCGAAAGAACTGTTGCAGGCATACCAGATCGAGGATAAGATCTTCATCCAGGAACAGTACGATCCGGAATGCCGTGTAGTTATTCATTACCGGCTGACCGAACTGGACGGACAGACCGGTGCCTGGATCAGTGAGCCGGTACGTAATGTGTACAAGGGTATTTTTGTAAGAGAATTCCTGCTGTTTTACGGGGAGACCCTTACCTATTATCTGAGCGTAATGACCAACGGCAAGATCGAAAATACCGACTGCTATGAAATCTCATTAAGTGATATGGATACCTCCGGAAATACCAAGTTCCGTCTGCTGAACCGGATGCTGGAGGCAAGAGACAACAATGACAGCCTGACCCTGCAGCAGACCATGGATCAGTATCGTTCTCAGGAAGCATTCGTAGATGAATTCCTGAAGCTGATGGATTGAGAAAGGAGGCAGCATGAATCGTAATCTGATAATCGGTGTAGACCTGAACAAAGAAGACCCGCAGGTCTGCTATTATGATACGGAAACGGAGAATACGGTAGTGGCCTCCATGAAGGACAGTGTGGAAGGCGTATCCCTGCAGGATATTCTGGATGAGCTGGAGGTACAGTCCGAACTGCCGGAGGAAGATACGGATGTGGATATGATCCTGGATATGGAGCAGAAGGCTTCCGATATCCTGCGCCAGACACTGGAGGATCAGGGGATCACCGATCCGGAGTTACAGATCGAGGGAATCACGGTGACGGTGCCGAAGCTGGACCGCCATCTGGTGGAGCTGATCCGTTTCGTATACGAGGATCTTGGAATCGAGAGCGGACGTGGTTTTCTGCAGGATTATAAGGAAAGTTTTTACTACCATACCCTGTATCAGAAAAAAGAATACTGGAATCGAAATGTCGGATTTTTCCGGTTTGATGACCGTCAGGTCTCCTTCTATTCCCTGACCATGAATCAGCAGACCCGCCCGATCACCTGTATGGTATCGGAAGGCGTCTCCATTACGCTGAAGGAGGATAAGAGCCTCTGGGATGAGCAGTTCTGCAATATGATCAATGCGTCGCTGCGCCAGAATATCTATTCCTGTATCTTTATAATGGGCGAGACCTTCTCCGGAAGCTGGGGCAAGCGCTCGGTTCCGCTGCTTTGCAAGGGCGGCCGTAAGGTATTCATGGTAGACAACCTGTTTGCCCGCGGAGCCTGCTATGCAGCAAGAGAGCGGGTGCTGGAGCGCCGTCTGGGAGACTATCTCTATCTGGGAGATGATCTGGTGCGAAACAACATCGGCATGCAGATGATCGTGCAGGGCAATGAGACCTATTATCCGCTGATCTCTGCCGGTGTGAACTGGTATGATACGGAAAAAACAGTGGAATGCCTGCTGGATGACGAAGCGGCTCTGGAGTTTGTTGTCAGTGCCATGGACTCGAAAAAGCAGAATGTTCTGCGTATGGAACTTCCGGGGATGCCGGAGCGGCCGGATCGAACAACGAGGATCCGTCTGCATCTGGAGTTTGAATCGCCGACACGCTGTGTGGTTGAAGCGGAGGATCTGGGCTTTGGTGACCTGTTCCCGGCTTCCGGACAGATCTGGCGGGAAATACTGGAGGGCTGATCGGTGAGTACAACAATTTTATGTCAGTTAGTCAGGGCGGAAAATCCCTACTACGTGTCCGATGTGGATATCAATATATGGTCACTGGAGGAGCTATGCTATTTCATGGATTACAATCTTCCGCTGATCGACCTGGATTTTTTTGAGGATGGCCTGATCGAATGGATCAACACCGATCTGAAGCTGCGCCGTCTGGCAAGAGATATCCTGATGCTTCGCAGCAATGAGAATCCGGTGGAAAAGATCCTCTATGCCATCAATGCAGAGTGCAACTGGATCTATGCCGAGGACAGAGAGGTGTTCAGGAATGAGGTTCGTGAGATCCTTCGCCTGTCGGAGCAGTTCCGGCTTCGCAGAAAAGCGGATCTGCTTGTGCAGTATCGGAAGTATACCCGTGCGATCGCTGTATACCGCCAGGTTCTGCAGGCAGAGCCGGAGGAGCGGGTCGGTGCACAGTTCCCGGGAACTATCTATCACAACATGGGAGTTGCCTATGCCAAGCTGTTTCAGCTGGATGAGGCGGCCGAGTGTCTGAAGGAGGCTTACAGGATCCTGAAAAGCTCTTCTACACTGAAGAATTATCTGTACTGTGTTCGCATGAATGAAGGGGAAGAAGCCTTCCGGCATCGGGCAGCAGAGCTGCAGGTGACCGATGCGGTGCTTGCGGAGATGGAAGAAGAGATCGCAGGACTTCGCATGAAGGAGCCGAACGCAGATATCGATGAGACACTGCGTGACTGGGTACGGCAGTATCACAGGGAGACCGGATTGTAATACCGGATCTATACAGTGATATGCAGCATAAGCTTCCGGAGAGCAGTTAAACCGGAATATCCGTAATCCAAGATAAAAGTAAAAATAGTTGAATCGCATATTGACAGGGATGCTGTCCTGTGTTAGATTCGACTCAACAGATCAGTATGTAACTGGTAAAGCAGGCATTCACTGACATATATTTTCAAAAAAGAGGTAGTTCGCAGCAGCGAGGTATCTTTGAAGGTATATGTCAGTGAATGCCTTTTTTGTTTCACAAAAACCGCTGATTCTAAGAAAACAAAGACAGAGGTTCCTGTGAGACTGCACATGTTTCTTAAAGGAGGACGAACATGAAAGACAAAATTTTTGCTGTACTGCAGCGCGTTGGCCGAAGCTTTATGCTTCCGATCGCGATCCTTCCGGTAGCCGGACTGCTGCTGGGACTCGGAAGCTCTTTTACCAACGAAACAACGATTGCAACCTATCATCTGGAACGGATCCTGGGAGAAGGAACCATTTTGAACGGACTGCTGCTGATCATGAATGCTGTCGGCAGTGCGATTTTCAATAACCTGCCGCTGATCTTCGCCGTCGGCGTTGCGATCGGTATGGCGAAAAAAGAAAAATCCACCGCAGCACTTGCTGCTATGATCGCCTTTTTTGTAATGAACATTACGATCCAGGCAATGCTTTCCATCAACGGCTGGATCGATGCAGCCGGTATGGAGACCGGAAAAGGTCTCACCGGAACGGTGACTTCGATCGTAGGTATCCACACACTGCAGATGGGCGTGTTCGGCGGTATTATCGTTGGTCTTGGTGTAGCAGCTCTTCACAATAAGTATTACAAGATCGAACTTCCGGCAGCCATTTCCTTCTTCGGCGGCAGCCGTTTTGTACCGATCATTTCCACGATCGTTTACATGTTCGTAGGTATTGCGTGCTTCTTTATCTGGCCGATCGTTCAGAACGGAATCTATATGCTCGGCGGTCTGGTAAATAACTCCGGTTACTTCGGAACCCTGATCTTCGGAATTATCAAGAGATCCCTTATTCCGTTTGGTCTGCATCATGTATTCTATATGCCGTTCTGGCAGACAGCTGTCGGCGGTACGATGGAGGTTGCCGGCCAGATCTATGAAGGCGGCCAGAATATTTTCTTCGCACAGCTGGCAAACTCCGGTTCCATCGCACACTTCAGTGCAGATGCGACCCGTTTCTTCTCCGGTGAGTTTATCTTCATGATCTTCGGACTTCCGGGAGCAGCACTTGCCATGTACCGTACGGCAAAACCGGAAAAGAAAAAACAGGCAGGCGGTCTGCTTCTGTCAGCAGCACTTGCCAGTATGCTGACAGGTATCACAGAACCGATCGAGTTTTCCTTCCTCTTTGTAGCTCCGATGCTCTTTGGCGTACAGGTTCTGCTTGCCGGTGCGGCATATATGATCGCACATATCCTGAATATTGCCGTTGGACTGACATTCTCCGGCGGTCTTCTGGACCTTCTGCTCTTCGGTATTCTGCAGGGCAATGAAAAGACAAGCTGGCTGCGCATCATTCCTGTCGGCCTGATCTACTTTGTACTGTATTATGTGATCTTCAGCTTCCTGATCAAAAAATTCGATCTGAAGACACCCGGCCGTGAAGATGACGATGTGGAGACAAAACTGTTCTCCAAGGCAGACTATCTGGCAAAGAAAGACGGAGAAGCTGTTTCCGAAAAGGATCAGAAGAGTGATCTGATCATGAAGGGACTGGGTGGAAAAGCAAATATTGCGGACGTTGACTGCTGTGCAACACGTCTCCGTGTCAACGTACGTAAGAGTGAACTGGTCAACGATTCGATTCTGAAAGCAACCGGATGCTCGGGTATCGTTCACAGAGGAAATGCGGTTCAGGTCATCTACGGACCGGGCGTAACCGTTGTGAAAAACAATCTGGAGGAATATCTGGAAACGCAGCCGAACGTTGAATTTACAGCCGAAGCAGCAGAGAACAGCGGAACAGCAGAAGAAAACGCAGAAGAAAATACTTTTGCGGGCAAAAAAATCGTCAGAACCGTAACGATCGCAAGCCCGATCAAAGGAACGGCAGCAGATCTGGCGACCTGTCCCGATGAAGCCTTTGCCGGCGGCATGATGGGACTGGGTGCAGCGGTTACACCGGAGGAGGATACCCTGTATGCCCCGGAGGACGGAGAGGTCGTGTTTGTATTTGACACGAAACATGCCATCGGATTCCGGACAGATACCGGTGTGGACATGCTGTTCCACATGGGAATCGATACGGTTGCATTAAATGGAGAAGGTTTTACGGTCTATGTTGAAAACGGACAGAAGGTCAAAAAAGGTGATCCGCTTCTGAAAATGGATCTCGCATTCATTAAGGAACATGCACCGTCTATCGTATCTCCAATCCTCTGTACCGAGGTTGAAGACAACATGGATATCCGGCTGCTGCAGGCAGGCCCGGTAAAACCGGGTGATGCACTTCTGGCAGTGGATTATTATGAATAAGAAGCAGATCGACATGTAAGCTGCAGATTCGTATGTAAGAAGCGGACTGCCATGCAGGAATCTGCTGCTATGTAAAGCAGGTGTACAGTTGAACATCTTCCCTGAACGGTGGATAGAGTCGGCCAGGGAAGAATTTCTTGCGCAAACAGCATGGGGCAGGTAAGATGAAGGCAGATGAGAAGGAGGGGCGATATGTATCGTGTAGTTAAAGTTCTGAATCACAATGCCATGATCGTATTATCTCCGGATAAGAAAAAGAGACTCCTCATTCTGGGAAAGGGAATCGGATTCGGCAGGAAGACCGCAGAGCGTCTGGAACTTCCGGAGCATGCGGAGGTATATTCCCTGGAGGCGGCCTCCGAGCGGGGAGATGCCGTCAGTATCGTCAATCATGTAGATCCTGTCTGTCTGGAAATTGCCGGAGCGATTCTGCAGGAAGCAGAGAAAGCCTTTCGGAAGGTGGATCGACAGATCGTTTTTCCCATGGCGGATCATCTGAGTTTTGCCATTCAGCGTATGAAAAGCGGAGAAGAGATCCACAATCCCTTAAAGGAAGATATTCGCCTGCTGTTTCACATGGAATATAAGGTGGCTGAGACAGCCGGTGCTTTGGTGAGAGAACGGTTCGGTGTTGATCTGACGGAGGATGAGATCGGGTTTCTGGCACTTCATGTTCACACATCCATCGAGGATGAGAGTGTTTCCCAGTCGCTGCAGACCGCTCAGGTCGTACGGAGCTGTATCAGCTATATTGAGGAGCAGACCGGACAGAAACTGGAAGTTACATCGATCGGCTATAATCGAATGATGAATCATATCCGTTATATGGTAACGCGCATGCAGATCGGAGAAGAGATCAAGATGAATCTGAATGACTACATGCGGACGAAATATCCTGAGACGTATCGTCTGGCGGAATCCATTTGCGGTCAGATCAGTGCTTTTCTGCGTAAGCCCTGCCAGGATTCTGAGATCGGATATCTGGCCATGCATATAGCCCGCGTAAGCGGAAAAGAAGATTAAAAAAATAATAGACGAAGAATAAGCATCTTCGGGATTTTCGATTTTATCAGCCATTCCCTGCATGCTGCCGTAAGGCAGTGACACAGGGGATGGCTTTTTTGCAGAAAAATGCAGAGAGGCATTTATCCGGAAAAAGAAAGAATGGTTTCGATACAGGAAAGCAGAGGACGATTCGCGGCAGAAAAACACAGCTGTTTTTTTGGAACAAAGGGATTGACAATGAATGCCGTCTGGCATATGATTAACTCAACGATTAAACAAATGTTTAATCGTAGCATTTACAAATCAGACACTTTTGAATAGAAATGAGGTCAAGCCATGACAAAAAAACAAAAGAAAGCATTAACACAGATCATCATTGCAGCGGTTCTGTTTGTGCCGCTGTTCCTGATCTCCGAGGGGATCGTTCCGGTCTCCCTGCCGAAGCCGGTACTGTTCCTGCTGTTCCTGGTTCCGTACCTGACAGTCGGAAGAGATGTACTCCGGAAAGCCTTTCTCGGAATCCGTAACAAACAGGTATTTGATGAAAACTTCTTGATGACCATCGCTACCATCGGTGCCATCGTTCTTGGCGAGTATGGAGAAGGTGTAGCCGTTATGCTGCTGTACCAGGTAGGCGAGCTGTTCCAGAGCTATGCAGTCGGCAAGAGCCGCCGCAGCATTACCGAACTGATGGATATCCGTCCGGATTATGCCAACATCGAGGTGGACGGTCAGCTGGAGCAGGTGGATCCCGATGAGATCGAAGTAGGCAGCATCATCGTTGTCAAACCCGGTGAGAAGGTTCCGCTGGATGGAGTCGTAGAAGAAGGAAACTCTTCCATGAACACCAGTGCACTGACCGGTGAGAGCCGTCCGGTGGATGTAGGACCGGGAATGCAGATCCTCAGCGGAAGCATCAATATGACCGGCGTTCTGAAGATCCGTACGACCTGCGAATTTGATGAGTCCACCGCATCCAAGATCCTGGATCTGGTAGAGAATGCCGCTTCCAGAAAATCCAGATCCGAGAATTTTATTGCAAAATTTGCAAGAGTCTATACACCGATCGTTGTATATGCAGCACTTGCACTGGCGGTGCTTCCGCCGATCTTCTGTATGCTGACAGGCATCGGCATGGCGAATTACTCCGGTTATCTCGCTCTCTGGGGCGACTGGATCCTTCGTGCATGTACCTTCCTGGTAATCAGCTGTCCGTGTGCGGTCGTTATCAGTATTCCGCTCAGCTTTTTTGCCGGACTCGGCGGTGCCAGCAACCAGGGTATCCTGATCAAGGGCTCCAACTATCTGGAGACACTGGCAAATGTACGTATCATGGCATTTGACAAAACAGGAACCATCACAAAAGGCAACTTTGCCGTAACAGATACACATAGAAATACGATTCCGAAAGAGGAACTGCTGGAGCTGGCAGCCCTTGCGGAATGCCATTCCTCCCATCCAATCAGTCTCAGTCTGAAGGCTGCATACGGAAAAGCCATTGATCAGAGCCGCATTGAAGATGTACAGGAAATCAGCGGACAGGGAATTACAGCAAAGGTAGACGGAAAAGCAGTTGCAGTCGGCAATACAAAGCTGATGCGTACACTTGGTCTGAACGTAGAACCCTGCCACAAGGTGGGAACCATTATCCATGTGGCTGTAGACGGCAGTTATGCCGGACATGTAGTCATTTCCGATGAACTGAAGGAAACATCCAGGGCAGCCATGGAAGGCCTGCGTAAGGTGGGAATCGAGAAGACAGTAATGCTGACCGGCGATGCGGAATCCGTAGCCCGGAAGGTAGCCGAAGAGGTTGGCGTAACCGACTATCATGCCGAACTGCTTCCGGCTGATAAGGTATCCTGCGTAGAAGAACTCATGAAAGAAACTTCCGATAAACGCCGTCTGGCATTTGTCGGTGACGGCATCAATGATGCACCGGTACTGTCCCGTGCAGATGTTGGAATTGCCATGGGAGCACTCGGCTCCGATGCAGCAATCGAAGCTGCAGACGTAGTTCTGATGGACGATGATCCGCTGAAGATCGTCAAAGGCGTCAAGATCGCCAGAAAATGTATCCGCATTGTAAAAGAAAACATCGTTTTTGCATTGGGAATCAAGATCCTCTGCCTGCTTCTGGCGGCATTTGGTCTGGCTAACATGTGGCTGGCTATCATCGCCGATGTCGGTGTCATGATCCTCGCGGTACTGAATGCGATCCGATGCATGCATGTGAAGAATCTGTAATCCGGCAAGGTTCTCCAGCGGAGATACAGAAGAACGGATAAGGTACGAGAGTAATAGTATAGGATCTAAGAACGCTAAGATGCAATCCCGGTGTGAGAGGATGTGATCCGAGAATGACAGGATGAGATCCTGATGTGAGAGGATAGAATCCGAGAGTGACAGGATACAATCGGGCGTGTCAGGATCCGATCAGACTGTGTAATATAAGAAAAGCTTCGCCGATCGGCGAAGCTTTTTTTGCGGGATTTTATTGATTAAAATTACTTGCTTTGTTTGGAATGGCAAAATCCGGATGCTCGCCGCGCCATGTTGTCTGCGGCATACAGGAAAGCATCTGCATGTCCTCCCGGCTGAGGGCAAAGTCAAAAATGTTTACATTTTCCTGCATATGTGCAAGAGAAGTTGCCTTAACAAGCGGCATGATATTTCTTTGTACAAGAAAACGAATACAGATCTGCGAAACGGAGCGGCCGTATTTTTCTGCCAGGGAAAGCATAAACGGATGATTCATCAGGTCGCTGCGTCCGAGGGGACTCCAGGCCTGCAGCAGGATCCCGTTTTGCTGACAATAGGAAACGGCAGCCTCCTGGGAATATCCCGGATGCAGCTCCAGCTGATCTACGACCGGCTTTATGGTACTGTGCTCCAGAATATTGTCCAGATGATGAGGAAGGAAGTTGCTGAGACCAAGAGCCCGGATCTTGCCTTCTCTGACCATATCCTCCATTTCCTGCCAGGTCTCGATCTGCACCTGCTTCCAGTCCGGATCCAGAGCAGATCTTCTGGGCCAGTGGATCAGATAGAGATCAAGGTAATCGGTCTGCAGGCGGGAAAGACTGCGCTCCAGTGCAGCACGGGTATTGCCTCTGCCCATCTCGTCGATCCAAACCTTTGATGCGATCATATATTCCTCACGGGATAAGCCGCTTTTTTTCAGTGCCTCTCCGATGGGGCGTTCTGTCTCATATATGGAAGCCGTGTCAAAATAACGGTAGCCGACGTCAAGTGCACGACGGATGACAGCTTCGCAGGAAGCATTGTCATTGGTTTTGTAGGTGCCGAATCCGATGCAGGGCAGCACAAGATCGGGACTCAACGGATAGCCGGCTTCATGAAAAAGGTACATGGTGGTCCTCCTTTTTGGAAATGGTGCAGAAAGAAATATCTGACAGACGGCGGTCGATCGGTAAGATGAAAAATGGGAATCCTGAAGAGAATCTAACGTTTTGACGTTTTCTCATTCCGGACAGGAAATCTCTGCAATTTCCTCGATGGTGTAGTGCAGCTTCCGAGCGAGCGGCGTATCCGCAGCCTTATAATACCTCTCCTTACCCTTACGGGTCGAAACGATCAGCCCTGCACTTTTCAGAAGCTTCAGATGGTGTGAGACAGCCGGACTCGTCATATCGACTGAAGCTGCTATCTCGATCACACAGGTCTCCACATGACAGAGAAGCCAGAAGATACGAAGTCGGCTGGGATCACCCAGCTGTTTCATTGCAAGGGAAACGGCTTCGATGGTCGTACTTTCCGGGAAATGCCGGATCACTTCGTGTGTATGTGCATCATGCTCATGCGAGGCATGAGCAGAAGGGGCAAGAATCTCAGTTTCTTTCATAGCACTCCTTTCTCTGACAGGGACAGATAGCAGCCGGATGTAAATTGGCCGGCGAGACATCTATGTCTTTTGGGGAATTGTGAGTTATTATACTTGCATGGAAATATAGCAAATGGTATTCTATAAGTATAAAGGCAGCCGCCCACAAGGTGGGTTGACCTCTGGATAGTAGAAAACCACCCTTAACCGGTCAAAGTTAGGAGGGTGGTTTTTCTATGCAAAAATCACCTCCTTTAACTAGAGGCGAGCACCACCCTGCAACACGACTGCATAAACAGTATATCATATAAAAATAAAATATACTATCGATAAATATCCGGTTTCTATAAATATTGTTATAAATATTGTATAGATAATAGAAATTTAGCACAATTGCAGGAAAATAACAATGTGCTTATAACTCCCTTTCCTTTCACGTTTTCTTTCATGGAATTCCTTTCACTTACAGGGGCGGAGAGCAGAAAACCACCTTTAGCGTGTCAAAACCAGAAGGGTGTTTTTTCTATGCAAAATACGATGGATGTATTTACCGGATGGTATTGACAAGAGAGCGGAGGAAGTATATATTTAATTTATCGATTAAATAATCGTTTAATTGACAGGACATAGCAATTACGATTTAAAACAGCATAAAATGTTGAAGAGAGGAATTATCTATTATGAAGAAGACTTACAAGATCGAAGTAGACTGCGCAGCATGTGCACAGAAGATGGAAGATGCAGCAAAGGCAACTGCAGGTGTTAAGGATGCAACTGTAACTTTCATGACACAGAAGATGAAAGTGGAATTCGAGGACGGTGCTGAGGCTGCTTCCGTTATGCAGGATGTTCTGAAAAACTGCAAGAAGGTAGAAGACGACTGTGAGATCTTCCTGTAATCGGAGACCGAAATCTATCATCCGCAGGCTGCTCATGGAACAGGTAATTGGGAATTTTATGTGATCTCTATTTCCATCATGTACATGGCAGACAAATGAATATATACATGCAAAGATCCGCAGGTTCTGTAGAAGAGCCTGCGGATCTTTTTGTTTACCAGAAAACTGCCGGGGCATATTCTTTGTTTCTTCCTGAAGAATATCCGGACTTTCTATGATATAATAAAAAGTAGTTTGAGGTATCCGGAGATCCGGAAATAAGCAGTAAAAGATGAAGTAAGCAGCAAAAACGGAAGTAAGCAGTAAGAGCAGGAGACGAGCATGGCAACACTGAGAGAAATAGCGGAACGAGCCGGTGTATCAAGGGGAACCGTTGACCGGGTTTTGAACAACCGCGGAAGAGTGGCTGCCGAGAAAGAGGTACTGGTCAGGAAGATCGCCGAGGAGCTGGGCTATCGACCCAATCGTGCGGCAAAGGGACTGGCACTTCGCAAGAAGCAGCGCCGGATCGGTTTTGTCTGCATACGGGATCCCTACTGTCCGTATTATGACAAGGTACGGAGCAGCGCGGAAGCCTATGCGAAGGAACTGGAAGTATTCGGTGTTACGGTACATCCGGTCTACTACACGCTTGCGGAACTGCAGGAAGAGAAGGCACTTTGCAGGCGGATCCTGTCCATGGATATGGACGGCTGGGTACTGGACGGCTTTACATCCGCATTTCTGCCTGAGGCATTTCGAAAGGAGGAAAGGGAGATTCCGCCCTTTGCGTCTTTCAACATGAATCATCCGGATCGGAAGCGGGTTGCTTATGTAGGCTGCGATTACGAACAGGCCGGACGTCTGGCCTGCGGTCTGGCGGCACTGCTGACCGAGGAACAGGGAGAAATCGGTGTTCTGTTCTATGGTTCCCATTCCCTGCAGTCTGTGAATCAGCGCATGGAAGGATTCCGGGCAGAGATGGCAGAACGGTATCCGGAGATGCAGATCGCCTTTCAGATGTCCTGTCCCTATGATGCCGCAAATGATCCTTCTGCGGAAAAAATCGTGCAGGCGATCGAAGAAAAGCCGAACCTGAAGCTTCTGTATCTGGTCAATCCGGGTAATTACCGGATCTGCCGGTGGCTGCAGGAACGAATGCCGGAACGAAAGCTGCGTCTGATCACCAACGATCTGGTGGCAGGGGAACAGTACGATATGATCAAAGACGGCGTGATCGCCGCAACGATCTGTCAGGATCCGGAGGCACAGGGGCGGGAGCCGCTGCAGCTGCTGTTTGAATATCTGACATACGGCAATGCACCGGAGAAAGACTGGATCCGAACGGAATTATCGATAAAAATGCGCCAGAACTGCTGAGCGTTAAAATAAAAATATAAACAGGAGGCACCAGAAAAAGGATATATGAAATATCAGCTGAATACGACGAACTACTGTGATTTTAATACTTATGAAGTAAATAAATGCGAACCGCGTACCTACTTCGTTCCCTATCCGGATCGGCAGGCAGCGGATGCGGTAACCGCAAAGGAGAAGAGATACCGTTCTCCGAAGGCGATCTGCCTGAATGGTGACTGGGATTTTGCATTTTATGCAAAGCCGGCCGAGCTTCCGACTGCTTTTGATACGGAAGCGGTGCAGTGGGATACCCTGGATGTGCCCTCCTGCTGGCAGTTCCGCGGCTACGACAAGCCCTTCTATGTAAATATTCGCTACCAGTTCCCCTATGATCCGCCGAAGATCCCGACAACCGAGAAGGCCGGCAAGAATTTCATGTGGCTGGGCGGAGAAGTAGGAATGGGACCCAGAACCATCGAGCCGGAGGAACTCTATAATTTTGTAGGCGTATACCGCCGCGATATGCAGATCCGTGATCTGGACAAAGACTATGTGATGTCGTTCTTCGGCGTAGCAACCTGTCTGGATCTGTATATCAACGGCAGATTCGTTGGATATTCCGAGGGCTCTCACAACATGGCCGAATTCCGGATTTCTCCGTACCTGCAGGAAGGTGAGAATGAGATCCTGGCAGTTGTACACAGATGGTGCAACGGTACCTATCTGGAATCCCAGGATATGTTCCGCAACAACGGTATTTTCCGCGATGTAATGGTGTATGCATACGAGCCGACGGATATCTGGGATATCGATTTTCAGACGAAAAAAACAGCTGCCGGTTATCGTGCGGAGATGACAGCCGTACTGACCGGTTCCGCAGATGTGACATTTGCATTGGAAGGACACGGACTGGAGCTGACAAAGACCGTGCATCCGGAAAGCTTCCGTATCGTAGACGGAGAGAAACGATATACAGCGAAAGTCGTTTTTGACCAGCTGGATGTAAAGGAATGGAATGCCGAAGATCCGGTTCTGTACAATGCCTATTACGAGATCGAAGGAACGACTAGCATCAAAGAAAGAGTCGGTTTCAAGAATATCCGCATCGAAGGCAGAACCTACAAATGGAACGATGCAAAAATCAAATTCCATGGCGTTAACCATCATGATACCAGCTGTACCAACGGCTATACCATGACACCGGATGAGATCGAGAGAGACATCCAAATCTGCAAGGAATTCAATATCGATACCATTCGTACCTCCCATTATCCGCCGGATCCGCTGCTGCTGGAGCTGGCCGATGAATACGGAATCTATATCGTGGATGAGACCGATCTGGAGACTCACGGCGTATTCGTTCAGAAACTTCCGCCGAGCTACAACTGGATTACCGATGATCCGGCCTGGATCGATCATATCGTAGATCGTGCAGCCAGAATGTATCAGCGGGACAAGATGCATGTAAGCATTGCCCTCTGGAGTCTGGGAAATGAAGCCGGAGCCGGCTGCTGTACCGATGCAGAGTATGCATACCTCAAACAGCATACGGATATTCCGATCCATTATGAGAGTGCGGTTCATTCCCGCATCAAAGCTTACGATGTAGGCAGTGAGATGTATCCGAAACAGGCAAATGTACATCTGGTCGGACTGGGTAAGAGCAAGACTGCAAAATTCAACGATCGTCCCTACTTCCTCTGTGAATATGCCCACGCGATGGGCGTAGGTCCGGGAAATATCGAATCCTACTGGAAGGACATCTATCTCTTTGATGCGCTGATGGGCGGCTGTATCTGGGAGATGGTAGATCATGCGGTACTGCATGAGGATGGAAGCTATACTTACGGCGGTGATCACGGTGAATACATTCATGACAGCAACTTCTGTGTAGACGGTATCTTCTATCCGGACAGAAGTCCGTCCACCGGTGCATGGATCGCCAAGCACTGCTATCGACCGATCCGGATCCGGAAGGTCGACAACGGAACGATCGAGCTGTTCAATACCAGAAGCTTCAGTGCAGGCAGCCGCTACGAAGTACGTTATACTCTTCCGGATGGCAGCGAGCATACGCTGATCCCGACAGCCGGACCGCTTTCCAAAGAGAAAGTGTCTGTCGACTTAGGCGGTGCGGACCATATCGTATTCCATACCATCGACACCGCAACCGGAAAAGAAGTAGGATTGGATGATCTGCAGCTGAAACGGGGAATCAGCCATCGTGCAATTGAAATGCGGGGAACTGCCGAGCATATCCTCGGAGCCGGCGAGACCGAAGGCTTCCGGATCTTTGACGGCAGACCGATCATTGACCTTCCGGGCAACGGACCGGCAGGAAACGCAGCTGTCACGGCAGCAGAACCGTACACGATCCTGTATCGTGCTGCTACCGATAATGACAGAAGCATCACCGGTCAGAACACCATGGAGAAATATACGAAGCAGCAGGAGAAGCTGCTGTCCGTACACCAGAGCGAGAAGAGCGTGACGATCCTTTCGGAGATGACCATCGGCCATATGGTTTTTGCCTGCAAGGATATCTATGAGGCATGCAGCGAAGGTGTGCTGGTGACCTGCGAGATCCGCGGCAAAAAAGTTGGAAAGAACGACATTCTTCCCCGCTTCGGCAAGACCTTCCGCCTGCCGGCAGCCTTCAGCCATGTGGAGTATGAGGGCAGGATCGGTGAATCCTATATAGATATGAAGGAACAGTTCCCAATCGGCAAAGTGAACTGCGAAGTCTCCGATATGACGGAGCCGAATATTCGTCCGCAGGAGAGCGGCAACCGCTGTGACTGCCGCTATGCATCCGTCAGTGACGGCATGCACAAGGTGACCTTCACCGCCGTTAACCGAGCCTTCGAGCTGGGCATCAAGCCCTACAGCGATCCGGAGCTTCTGACTATGCGTCATCGGGAAGATGAGAAGACCACCGGCACCTATGTCACCATTCAGGGCCTGCAGATGGGTATCGGAACCGGAAGCTGTGGCCCGGCAACGGCAAAGGAACACACCTATCCGGCAAAACGGGGATGTCGGTTCAGCTTTTTGATTTCTTGGGAGTAAGTTATAGTAATTTAATATAAAAATAAGAGAAATACACTGGTTTACTAATCTGCGTTCGGTTATAATATAAAGACCACCAAAGGAAGATTTGCGTGAATCGGATCATGCGACTTGTAGATGTTTGGACTGGAGGGAATCGGAATGGAACGCAGAATCTTACTTACTACCGTAGAAGAGGCAAAAGAGCTCATTCTAATTGCCTCGGATTGTGATTTTGATGTAACCTTGAAACGCGGTTCACTGATGGTGGATGCAAAATCAATCATCGGTGTACTCAGCCTTGATCTTCGGGAGCCACTCGATATCAATACCGGCGGAGAGAATGCGAAGCTGGAGGCGTTTATTGAGGAGCATCTGGCATAGAAATAGAAGTGCCTATCCTGTTTTCGGACAGAATAGGCACTTCTATTCTAAAGAAAATGACAATGTCTATCCTGTTTATTGGACAGGATAGGCATTTTTGTTTATTATTATGCAGAGATAATGATTTCAGAGAACCGAGGAAAAGATATGTATACAGGAAATTGTAAACCGTTTGATTCCAGAATCTGGCTGAGCAGTCCGACGATGCATGGGGAAGAAATGCAGTTTATGAAGGAAGCATATGAGACAAACTGGATGTCAACAGTCGGTGCCAATATCAACGAGGTTGAAAAACTAGCCTGTGAGAAGACAGGATGTAAGTATGCTGTCGCATTGGCATCCGGTACTTCTGCATTGCATCTTGCGGTAAAGCTTGCCGGAGTACAGACGGGTGACCTTGTTGCATGCTCGGATATGACCTTTGGAGCGACCGTTAATCCTGTCGTTTATGAAGGCGGTATCCCGGTTTTTATCGATACAGAATATGATACCTGGAATATGGATCCGGCTGCACTGGAAAAGGCATTCGAGCAGTATTCGGATATAAAAGCAGTTGTACTGGCACATCTGTATGGAACACCCGGCAAGATGGATGAAATCAATGCCATCTGCAGCAGATACGGGGCGGTATTGATCGAGGATGCGGCAGAAGCTCTTGGAGCTTTCTATAAAGGAAAACCTTGTGGTTCATTGGGGCAGTACAACGCCATCTCTTTCAACGGAAATAAGATCATTACCGGTTCGTCAGGCGGAATGCTGCTGACCGATGATGCAGAGGCAGCGGATCGGGTACGTAAATGGTCTACCCAGTCCCGCGAAAATGCACCCTGGTATCAGCATGAGGAACTGGGATACAATTATCGAATGAGCAATGTGATCGCCGGTGTTGTTCGGGGACAGTTCCCCCATCTGGAGGAGCATATTGCGCAGAAAAATGCTATTTATGAACGCTATCGTGAAGGATTTCGGGGGCTGCCGGTTACCATGAATCCGGTGGAAGAGGAGCATTCGGTGCCGAACTACTGGCTGTCCTGTATGCTGATCAATCCGGAGGCAATGTGCAGTCAGGTACGCAGTGATTGTGAAGTATTATATACGCCGGAACATGGAAAATCCTGTCCGACGGAGATTCTGGAAGCTTTGGCAAATTGTAATGCTGAAGGACGTCCGATCTGGAAGCCGATGCATATGCAGCCGATTTATCGGATGAATCCCTTTATTACAAGAGAAGGCAGCGGCAGGGCAAAGACAAATGCCTATATTTCCGGAGGCAGCAAAGGGATGGACGGAAGGCCGCTGGATGTAGGAATGGATATTTTTCACAGGGGACTGTGTCTGCCAAGTGACAACAAAATGACTCCGGAGCAGCAGGATAGAATAATTGCTATTGTCAGGGCTTGTTTTGAGTAGATAAAAGAGGCGGTTATGAGTGAGAAACATAAACCATATGGAGTATATGAAAAGTACTTCAAGCGAATGTTCGATGTAATTTGCGGAGTTATGACATTACTTGTTTTTGGCTGGCTTTACATTATATTGGCAATTTTGGTTAAAATAAAATTAGGTAGTCCGGTATTGTTTAAACAAGAGCGGCCGGGAAAAAATGAAAAGATTTTTAAGCTGTATAAGTTTCGAACAATGACAGATGCCCGTGATGAAAATGGGGATTTTCTCCCGGATGAGCAGCGATTAACAAAATTTGGTAGGGCGCTGAGAGCTTCAAGTCTGGATGAATTACCGGAAATAATTAATATTATTAAAGGTGAAATGTCTTTGATCGGACCTCGGCCGTTAACCATACAGTATCTGCCATTCTATAGTAAGGAAGAGAAGCATCGGCATGATGTGAGGCCCGGACTGAGTGGGTTAGCGCAGGTTAATGGAAGGAATTTTATTGATTGGGATCATAGACTCGCATTAGATGTTCAGTATGTTAAAAAAATTACATTTTTAGGGGATCTGCATATAATTCTGCAGACTATTGCTAAAATAATAAAAAAAGAGGATGTTGCTGTAGATACAAATAAGGTTGAGCCGAATTTTGCTGAAGAACGTAGTGCTAAACTAAATAGAAATAAGAGACAATAATATGAATATTTTAATATTAAGTGCAGGTACCAGAAATAAGATTGTACAGTATTTTGTAAGGGAATTAGATGGGGAAGGTAAAGTTATTGCAACAGATATGAGCGATCTGGCACCGGCAATATATGAGGCAGATAAACATTATATTGTTTCCAGAATGACGGACCCCAATTATATCAATGAGATCTTAGAAATATGTAAAAAGGAAAATATTACAGGCGTATTGTCTTTGATTGATCCGGAACTTTCGCTTCTGGCAGCTAATAGTAATAAATTTGAGGCTATAGGCACTGCTGTTATTGGGTCTGATTATGTACTATGTGAAAGGGCACTAGATAAATATCAGATGTATAGTTGGCTTTTAGAACATGATTATAAGTGTGCAAAATCCTACATTGATGTTGAAAAATTTCAAACGGATGTAACTGAAGGGCGGATCACATTTCCTGTTTTTGTTAAACCGGTAAGAGGAAGTGCGAGTGTCTCAGCTTCGAAAGTTTATGATTTGGAAACGGTAAAATTATTGTTTTCTCACGAGAAGGATTTGATGGTTCAGGAGTTATTAGATGGTCAGGAGATAGGAGCAGATGTATATGTTGATTTGCTATCTGGTGAAGTCGTTTCAGTTTTTACGAAGAAAAAATTGAGAATGCGTGCGGGTGAAACAGATAAAGCTGTTTCATTCAAGGATGACAAATTATTTGATCTGATCGCTAAATTTGTTAAGGAGGCTGGCTATAAGGGACAGCTCGATATAGATATTTTTAATATTAATGGTGAATATTATATATCGGAAGTTAATCCACGTTTTGGTGGAGGCTATCCACATGCTTATGAGAGCGGAGCGAATCATATGAAACTTATTGTCAATAACCTCAGAGGGGATATAAACGAGAGCCGGATTGGGGAGTATGACGAAGGTGTATGCATGATGAAATATAATGAATTGATGATTAAACGGATTGATGCATAATTATGATGTAATACTTTTAGAAATATATGAAACATTGGGGGCGGAGGAGTACTCTGTATGAGGGGACAGCCAAAAATACTGATAATTGCTAACAATGATGGTGGGCTGCTGCAATTTCGAGGTGATCTGATAAAAAAAATGATAGAGCAAAGATGTGAAGTCTTTGCTTCTTGTCCAAATATAGAAGGGCGGCGTTCAGACATTGAGAAGTTAAGCTGTACATTTATCGATACAGCTGTTGATCGGCGCGGAATCAATCCGAAAACAGATTTGAAATTGTTTTTGACCTATCGAAAATTATTGAAGGTGATTTGTCCGGATCTGGTTATTACCTATACGATCAAACCCAATGTATATGGTGGATTTGCAAGCCGGCTGGCAGGAATTCCTTATGCAAGTAATATAACCGGCCTAGGAACCGCTTTTCAAAATAGGGGAATCCTGAAAACATTTGTTACTTTTTTATATAAAGTATCTTTGAGACGGGCAAAAGTGATATTCTTTGAAAATAGCGAGAATAGAAATGTTTTTCTTCGGATGAAAATCTGCAGACAGAAGCAGACGAAGCTGCTGCATGGAGCAGGGGTGAATCTGGAACGTTTTTTCTATGCACCTTATCCACAGGAAGAAGCCACACACTTTCTGTTTATGGGTAGGATAATGGCAGAAAAGGGAGTCAATGAATTATTTGCCGCGATGGAACGGCTGCATGCAGATGGTGAAAATTGTGTGCTGGATGTGCTTGGAAGATACGAAGAAGATTATTGTGACAGGATAGACAGGTATCAAAAAGCAGGCTGGCTGAAATATCACGGCTATCAGGAGGACGTTCAATCGTACATTTCAAAAGCACATTGTTTTGTTCTTCCAAGCTGGCATGAAGGAATGGCCAATACCAATCTGGAATGTGCTGCAATGGGAAGACCGGTGATCACCAGTAATATTCCGGGCTGCCGGGAAGCTGTCATTGAAGGGAAGAGCGGATATCTATGCAAGGCCAGAGATGCGGACAGCGTATACCAGGCTATGAAAACATTTATGAAACTTTCCCGGGAAGAACGTGAAGCAATGGGAAAGGAAGGAAGACAGCACATGGAAGCTGTCTTCGACAAAGAGAAGGTAGTTATGGAAACGATGAAGGGACTGGGCATATGAGCGAACCAATCAGAGTTCTTCAGATCGTTACGACCATGAATCGGGGCGGTCTGGAGACGATGCTGATGAATTATTATCGAAATATAGATCGAAGCAGGGTTCAGTTTGACTTTATCGAACATCGTCCGGAGAAATCAGATTATGATGAGGATATCGAGCGTTTAGGTGGTCACATTTATCGAATGCCCAGGCTGGTTCCCTGGAGCCGCAGTTACAGAGCGGCATTGAAGAGATTCTTTGGGGAACATCCGGAATACAGAATCGTACATGTACACCAGGACTGTCTGAGTTCAGCTGCATTATGTGCAGCAAAGGAGTGTGGAGTACCGATACGAATCGCTCACAGCCATGCGGCAGGTCAGGATAAAAACTGGAAATATCTGATCAAGCTCTGGTACAAGCGGAGAATTCCGGGATATGCCACAGACTTATTTGCCTGCGGCAGAGATGCCGGAGACTGGATGTTCGGCGGTGCAGAGTATCGAATTCTGAATAATGCCATTTCTGCCGGACAGAATCGATATAATAAGGAAGTAAGAGACAAGGTTCGCGCAGAACTTGGACTGGAGGGGGCGTTTCTTCTCGGGCTGACTGCACGTTTTTCGGCGGCAAAGAATCATTTGTTTTTACTGGATATTTTTCATGCGGTTGCAGATCGGGAACCTTCTGCAAGGCTGCTGCTGGTTGGCGATGGTGAACTGAGGGAGTCAATCAAGCGAAAAGCTGGAGAGCTTGGTCTTGCGGACAAAGTTATCATGACAGGCTTACGTACCGATGTGCCGGATCTGCTGCAGGCAATGGATGTCTTTGTTATGCCGTCCAATTATGAAGGGGTGTCACTGGCTATTGTAGAAGCTCAGGCGGCTGGTCTGCCATGTTTCATTTCCGATAAGGTACCGATCGATTGTAAGAAAACAGATCTGGTACAGCAGCTGTCGCTGAATGATTCACCGGAAGTATGGGCAGAGGCAATACTTGGATGCAAAGGGGTAGAGCGTAGAGATACCTTTCAGGAGATCGTTCATGCAGGCTTTGATATTGAAAGTAATGCCGAAGAGCTGCAGGAGTGGTATTTGAAAAAGTAGAACGAAAGTATCTGAATGAGCGTAAGGGGAAAGAAGAATGAATCTGATTCGCAAAATGCTGATGTACTTAAATAGAGAAGTTCCTACTGATACATTGGTAAAGCGGGGCTTGAAGGTAGGAAATAACTTTAATCGTCAGCAAGGTGTATACATAGATCCTACACATTGTTATCTGATCGAGATCGGCAATGATGTTACGATATCGATTCGAGCGGTGCTTATGGCCCATGATGCAAGTACAAAAAAACTATTGGGATATACAAAGCTAGGGAGAATTAAGATCGAAGACCATGTATTTATCGGTGCAAATGCCACGATCCTTCCCGGAGTAACAATTGGAGAATATGCTGTAATCGGAGCCGGAAGTGTTGTGACCAAGGATGTGCCCGCACGAACGGTTGCTGCAGGATGTCCGGCAAAAGTGCTGTGCACTACAGAGGAATATACTTTGAGACAGAAAGCACAGATGCGGGATGGAGAAAATGTATTTGATGGAACGTTTGTCATGGGAAAAGGATTAAATGCAGAAAAAGTCAGAAAGCTTCAGGAGCAAACCCGTGACGGAATTGCATTTATTGAATAAGGAACAAGTATGGCTTCAATTACTGTGTTTACACCTACATATAATCGTGCCTATATTCTCGGCAAGTGCTATGACAGTCTGAATGCGCAGACCTGCAAGGATTTTGAATGGCTGATTATCGATGATGGTTCAACGGATCATACAAGAGAACTGGTTTCGGAATGGATGAAGCAATCCAATGGTTATACCATTCGTTATATCTATAAAGAAAATGGCGGACTTCATACCGGATATAATACGGCTATTGCGAATATGGATACAGAACTGTCGGTATGCATTGATTCTGATGATTCTCTTCCTATGGATGGAATCGAGAGAATTCTCGCAGCATGGAGAAACAGAAAAAATAAAGATGCAGCTGGGTTGGTCGGATTGGATTATGACAAGAATGGGGAATTGATAGGCAAACGGTTGCCGGATGCAGAGACGATCAATGCAGCAGCACTGTTATGTGTTCCCGGTCAGGGCGATAAGAAGTATGTTATGAGGAATGATTTGTGGAAAAAAGCAGCACCTATGCCAGTCTTTTCCGGAGAGAAAAACTTCAATCCGCATTATTTCATTATCAAATTGTCCAGACAGTATAGATTTATTCCTGTTAATGAATGCTTTTGTATAGTAGACTATCAGGAAAATGGAATGTCCGCAAATATTTATAAGCAGTATGTAGACAGTCCTAATAGTTTTGCAGAACTACGAAAGGCTGTTTTGGAAGTACCGGGGATGACATTTGGGTATCGATACAAGACAGCTGCGCATTACATATGCGAATCCTGGCTGGCAAAACGGAAAATCATGATTGTAAGATCACCATTGCTGTTGGCTGCGCTGCCGTTGGCAATTGTGTACTATATTTATATTCAAAGAATGACACGGTAGTTGTCTCATTAGGAGTAGGGAATATGACGAAGTTATTGCCTGTTTTTTTATTTGGTATTGTAATGGCTGCGGTTTCGCACTGGAATTCCAGTTACGATGCAAGGAGCATGGAATACAGGAAGAAAGATGGAATTGCCTATCTTATTATGACTTTGGTTTTGGCAGGATTTGTTGGTCTGCGTACAAATTATAATGATACAACTGCATATGCACATGCATATGAACTTATGACAAAATCCAATCCGTTTCTGGCGGCCGGCGACTGGCTGTCAATTGGATCTAATCCGGGATTTCAGTTTGTTAATAGTATATTGAAAAATTTAGGGTTTTCGACACAATCGTTCTTGATGTTTTATGCATTGGTTACAGTGGGATTATACCTGTGGTTTATCCGAAAGCACACAACGAATATCTGTTTTTCCATTTACCTGTTCATTGCAGTCGGTACGTATACCTTTACACTGGCTGCAATTAAGCAATGTGTAGCTGTTGCAATTGCACTTGTTGGGATTGAGCTGGCTCTGAAGAAAAGATGGATAGCATTCATTCTTGTGATTCTTGCGGCTGCAACATTCCATCCGTATGCATTGATGTTTTTGATCGTACCATTCATGACATATAAACCGTGGACGGCAAAAGGCTATGTTGTCCTTGGTGTATTTCTTGTAATAGGATTTGCACTTCAGCGGTTGGTAGGTACTATTGTTAACGTAACGACACTTCTCGGAGAAGAATTTGATGCCAGCACATTTACGGGAGAGGGCATCAATCCTTTCCGGCTTGCAGTTTGCGCAGTTCCGCTAATTCTTTCCTTCATAGGAAGAAGAACTATATGGAAGGAAGGGACAGAGACAGATAATGTAATTATTAATCTGTCTATGCTGAATGCAGAGATCATGTTCGTAGGTTTATTTGGTACTGCAAATTATTTTGGACGATTGGCAAATTATTTTCAGATCTTTCAGTGTTTATCTATTCCATGGCTGATGAGAATATTTAATAAGCGATCGGCAGAGCTGGTAACCGTGTGTGCAATCATCGGTTATTTGGGGTATTTTTATTATGCAAATGCAATCAATCAAAATTTTGATAATCTGTTTACAAGCATCAGCTTCTTTAATTATGTAAAGTCTCTTAACTGAGGAGAAAGAATGATACCCAAGAAGATTCATTATTGCTGGTTTGGCGGAAAAGAATTGCCAAAGCTGGCCAAAAAGTGTATTGCCAGTTGGAAGAAGTATTGCCCGGAGTATGAAATAATCGAATGGAATGAGAGTAATTTTGATATCGACACGAATCCATATACGCGTATGTGTTATGACACAAAAAAATATGCATTTTTGACAGATTATATTCGGCTTGTTGTCGTGGAAAGGTATGGGGGGATATATTTCGATACAGATGTTGAATTATTGAAATCACCGGAAGAACTTTTGAATAATAACGGATATATCGGGTTTGAAACGAAAGAGTATATTAATACCGGAATGGGATTTGGATCTGTAGCACATGGGCAGATGGTTCGTGCAATGTTGGCGGAGTATGATGTTTTGCTAGACGGAATGCATGGGGTAATCGGATGTCCGCAGATGAATACGCATGCTCTGACGAAGCTGGGGATGTTGAGAAATGGAGAGATGCAGACAACGGTGGATTATACCGTCTATCCAATCGATTGGTTTAATCCGTATGATGTTTCTACTGGATGGTTAAAAAAGACAAGAAACTCCATTTCTGTTCATTGGTATGCGGGAGGTGGTGTAAGTAAGGCTGCATATATTCGTAGTAAACTTGCAAGGCCGCTTCATAGATTGCAAAAACGGATTGGAGTGAGAAAATGAAACCTTTGATTCTAGTGCTGCATAACTTCATAAAAATTCGATTAAAAGCTATTTGTGCTGATGCCAATGTAAATGTGGCACCTGTTGAATTGCTGAGCAGAAATACAAAACTGGTATTCAAAAAAAACAGTACAGTGATACTGGGCAAAAATATTGTTTCGGATGGTCGCTGCGTAATGATCGTTGATGAAGGCGGCAGACTGGAAATTGGAAGTCGGGTCTATATGAATGAAAATTCCATGATTTCCTGCAAGGGACGGATAGCAATCGGCGAAGGCTGCAAGTTTGGACCCAATGTAAATATCTTTGATAATAATCATGGCTTCAATTATAAGGAAGGTGTGAGTGAAACGCATACCAAAGGCGATATTGTTATCGGAAAAGGCTGTTGGCTGGGAGCGAATGTAGTTGTATTGAAAGGCGCCAAAATCGGCGATAATTGTTTGATTGGGGCTGGATGTGTTATCAGTGAAGAGATACCTGCCGGTTCATTGGTTATGCAGAACAGAGAGCTGATCATTAAACCACTTCGGAAGGACTGATCGTGAAAAAAAAGATATTGATTATTATGCCATCCATGTTCATTGGTGGTGCAGAAAGAAGCCTTCTGGGGTTGTTGGAGAATATTGATTATCAAAAATACGAGGTATCACTTTTCTTATACAGACAGGAAGGGGATTTTCTGCGTTATATCCCGAAACAGGTGATTCTGCTTCCGGAAATTTCCAGGTACAGAACATTTGATGTTCCGATTAAATCCTTATTATTTGGAAGAAATACTTTTTTTGGCATGGCAAGAATTATTTCAAAAATTGCTCTTAGAATGCATTGTGTATTTTCAAAAGAAAAACCGGGCATTTGGATGTCCATGCAGTATACAGCCGGTTATCTGCAGCCATTGCTGCCCGAGATACCCGGAGAATATGATCTTGGAATTATGTTTTTAGGTATTGCGGATACATTGATCAATAAGGTTAACGCAAAGAAAAAAATCACATGGAATCATACGGATTACGATATTCTGTTTCCGGATGAAAAAAAGGACTTAAAAACATTCAGTCAGGTGGATGCGGTAATCAGTGTATCGGATGCATGTACGGAAAAATTAATTAAACGCTATCCGACGTTAAAGAACAAAGCGATGACGATAGAAAATTGTCTGGCGGTAAATCATATCAGGGAACAGGCTAAGGCAGAAATCGCTGATATGCCAAAGAAACAAGGTGAATGGATCTTATTATCGATTGGCCGCTACACCAGTGCAAAAAATTTTGATAACATTCCGGATATTTGTTCCAGAATACGTAATCGCGGTATAAATATAAAGTGGTATATCATCGGATATGGAGCCGAGGAATCTTTGATCAGGCAGAAGATTCAACAGTTTCACATGGAAGAGCATGTTATTCTGTTGGGTAAACGGGATAATCCATATCCATACATCGCAAATTGTGATATTTATGTACAGCCAAGCAGATATGAGGGAAAATGTGTTTCTGTCATTGAAGCCCAGGTGTTGAAGAAGCCGGTTGTGATCACAAATTATGAAACGGCAGTTGATCAATTGGAAAACAACGTAGATGGTGTTATTGTGCCTATGGACAATGAACGGTGTGCGGAGGGAATCATAAGGCTGCTGTTGGATCCTGATAAAATGAATGCGTTATCTGAAGCCTGTTCGAAAAAGCAGTATTCTAATGTGGATGAGATCAATAAGATATACAGGTTTATGGAAGGTGAAGAATAATGTCTTGACATATGGAAACACCACAAGTATTGCGTAGAATATTGAGGTGAAATGCATATTATAGATTGTATTTTACAGGAATTCGAGGGGGGAATTTGAAAAAGGTATTATTTTTGCTGGAAAGCCTTGCTGGTGGCGGAGCAGAAAAAGTTTTATTAGATATAGTAAGAAATATAGATAAAACTTTATATGAAATTACTGTTATGACAGTTGTAAAAACAGGGATATATGTTGAAGAAGTTGAGAAGAACTGTCGTTTACTTACAATGTTGGAAGAGTGTAGTAATAATACAAAGCTAGAGCAAATTCAATATAGAATTAAGTATAAGTATATATATTCTGCGGATCCCAAAAGAGTTTATCAAAAATATATTAAAGAGGAATACGATGTAGAAATTGCTTTTATTGAAGGATTTGCAACTAAAGTTATTGCCTCATCCACAAACAGGAAAAGCAAAAAAATAGCATGGGTACATACAGATATGCAGAAGAATTCCTATGCCGATTCCTGTTATAGATCTGTGGATCACCAGTGTAGTGTATATAAAAAATTTAATACTATTCTCTTTGTTTCAATGAGTGTGAAGTGGGCATTTGAAGCGAAATTCTTCTCTACAAATAATCTTCGGATACAATATAATCCGATTGATAATATAACGATAAAAAGACTTGCGACGGTGCCAATCAATGATACTGATTCAAAAAATATCAGGTTGGTAACTATTGGAAGATTGGTAGAACAAAAAGGTTATAAGAGACTTCTTGAATGCTGTAACAAAATAAAACAGGAAGGCTATCCGTTTTTTTTACAGATTTTGGGAACAGGAGAACAAGAAGAGGAGTTAAAAGATTATATCGCAAATAATAAACTTCAAGATTATATTGAGCTGGTGGGATTTAAGAAGAACCCTTATCCGTATTTAGCACATGCGGATGCATATGTTTGTTCTTCTTATGCAGAAGGATTTAGTATAGCTGCAACAGAAGCGTTAATAGTTGGTTTACCTATTTTTACAGTCGACTGTGCTGGAATGCAGGAACTCTTTGGGAATTATAAATGTGGAGAGATCGTTGAGAACACGGATGATGAATTGTACAGAATGCTGAAAGATGTGATTTTGAACAAATTGTCAATTGACAGTTACAAAGAGGACGTGAAAAGGCGTGCAATGGATTTCAGTATAGAAGGTAGAATTAAAGAGATTGAAGAATTATTTGGTGAATAAAGGGGGGAACTGCCATATGAAAAAAATTCTTATTATGACAAATTCTCTTTATGGTGGAGGAGCTGAAAAAGTTCTTCAAACGATTATTCATAATTTAGATTATTCAAAGTTTTCAGTTACGCTTTATTCAATGCATCGTGAGAAATGGGATAGTAATATTTATTCCGACAAAGTGGAATACAGAGTTTTGTTTGATCAATATTCTGGTAGTAATACAATAAAAAAAGTTCTTTATTCTTTTTATGAAAAGATGAAAGGCAAATTATTTCAGGTTTTACCGTCGGCTATCTTTTACAAACTCTTTATTAGAGGGGAGTATGATGTAGAGGTCGCTTTTATTGAAGGGGAAAGTACCAAAATTATTGCTGGTTCAAGAAATAGGAAATCAAAAAAATATGCATGGATTCATACAGACTTGATACAAAATTCATGGACGGATTTTTTATATAAGAATGTACTTGATGAAGCGGAGCACTATAGACATTTTGATTGTATTTTTTGTGTTTCGAATGCAGTCAAAGATGCGTTTACAAGTAAATATCATATTGATGAAACAAAAATTCAGGTTCAATACAATCCGGTTAATGAATTTGAGATAAGAAAAAAATCTGGAGAAAATTGTGAATTACCCGATTCCTCCGGAATGATTCTGATTGCAGTAGGAAGACTGGTAAAGCAAAAAGGGTATGATCGACTTTTACATATAGTGAAAAAGTTACAGGATGATCATTTTGAATTCACGCTTTTTATTCTGGGCGATGGTGAGGAGCGATTGGTATTAGAGCAATATATAGCAAAATATCATCTTGAAAAGAATATTCATATTTTAGGATATCAGGATAATCCTTATAAATATATGATTCGTTCAGATATTATGGTCTGTTCGTCAAGGACAGAAGGGTTCAGTACTGTTGCAACAGAGGCTTTGATTCTAGGGCTTCCGATAATTACAACAAACTGCGCCGGAATGAAGGAATTATTCAATGACTGTGAATGTGGTGTTATTACAGAAAATGACGAAGAGTCCCTGTATGATGCTTTATTCGATTTATTTACCGAACAAAGTAAAATAAATGTCTATAAAAAAATGGCAGTTTTACGTGGCCAGGAGTTTGTATTAGAAAAAAGAATGGAAGAGATTGAGAATATCTTTTTGAGTTGAATAATTATGAACGGAGTAATACTTAGTGAAAAAACGTTCCAGAATAGAATATTCAACAATTAATATGGTAGTGAGCTTAGGCGGATATATATTCAATATTTTACTAAGCTTTATCTGCCGTATTATTTTTGTAAGATTATTAAGCGCAGAGTATCTTGGCGTAAATGGATTATTTTCTAATATTCTATCGATGCTTTCTTTAACTGAACTAGGTATAGGTACTGCTATGGTTTATGCATTGTATAAACCTGTTGCATGTAATGATAAGAAAAAGATTTCTGCAATAATGAAGGTTTATAAAAAAGCCTATTTTATTATTGGAATTGCAGTAGCTTTGTTTGGTTTGGTTATTTGTCCTTTTCTAAAATATATAATAAAAGAGCAGCCAAATATTCAGGAAAATATCTACTTATTATATTTATTGTATCTGTTCAGTATGGCAAGTGGGTATTTTTTCAGTTATAAAGGCTCTATTTTAATAGCACATCAGCGAAATTATGTTGTAACGGCAATCAGTTATATAATCGTAATTCTCCAAAATGTTGCACAGATAATTGCATTGCTTTTTACACATAATTACTTGCTGTATTTGGTTTTACAAGTCTTTTTTTCGTTGCTTACCAATATAGTAATTGCATTAAAAGCGTCGAAGGATTACCCATACCTGGATGATTATCCGGATGAAAAACTGTCTAAAGATGAAATGTATAGTATTATTCGAAATGTCAAGGCCCTGACTGTTACCAAGTTAAGTGGATTGCTTGTTAATAATACGGATAATATTGTGATTACCTTCTTCAATGGAATAATTACAACTGGTGTTGTATCGAACTATACCTTGCTTTCAGGTATATTAAATTCATTTGTTAATCAAATTTTTGCCAGCATAACTTCGAGTGTTGGAAATTTAAATGCACAGGAAAGTGAAGAGAGGAAATATGCGGTTTTTTGCTCTTTAAATCTTGCAAATTTTTGGGTATATGGATGGGCAGCAATTGGGATAGCTGTTCTCTCGGGGGATATAGTTGCTGTTTTATTTGGAAATGAATATGTCATTAATAATTCAGTTCCGATCATTCTTGCAATCAATTTTTATATGCTGGGAATGCAGTGTGTAGTTGGTATGTTTAAATCCACTATGGGGTTATTCAGATATGGACAATATGCGCTTTTATTTACAGCTGTGCTTAATTTGATCGGAGATTTTGTTTTAGGAAAAACAATGGGATTGTTAGGGATATTTATAGCGACTGCCATCGCACGATTGGTTACAAATACCTGGTATGAACCATATGTTGTTTTTAAGCATGGATTTCATAAAAAATTCACCTCATATATAACTCGGTATTTATTATATGCTGTAATGCTTACGATAAGCGGGGGACTGTGTTTTGCTTTATGTTCCTTAATAAAATTCTCGGCATGGGTTACGTTGATATTAAAAATATGTATTTGTATTGTGGTTCCGAACATTGTTTTTATCGCTGCCTTCTATAGAAAAGAGGAGTTTTCCTTTTTTTTAGCTTTGCTAAAAAGGTTTTTAGATAAATTCTTAAGGAAAAAAAGGAAATAGTATATATGGTGTTCTCAGTTATTGTTCCTATTTATAATGTTGAACAATATTTAGATAAGTGTTTAAACTCCATACTGGAACAAACATTTGCTGATTATGAAGTAATTGCAATTGATGATGGGGCTACAGACGGATCGCTCGAAATATTGAAAAAATATAAAGAGCGAGATAAGCGAGTAAAAATTATCAGACAGGAAAACAAAGGATTAGGTGGTGCGAGAAACAGTGGTATTAATTCTGCACAGGGTGATTATCTTTTCTTTTTAGACAGTGATGACTATATACCTTCTAACGCATTACAAAAATTATATGACTGTATTGCAGTAAATAATGTTGATATTTTGGCATTTGATAGCACCCGTGTAGCTGAAAATGGAAAGGTAATAGAACAGAGCACAAAGCCGTATAATTCGGGATTTACTGAACTAACAAAGAAAGAGTTAATGTTGTTTGAGCCATCTTTTTGTTTCAAATTGTATAAAAGAAAATTGTTCCAAAGTACACAGATTCGATTTCCGGAGCATCTTTGGTATGAGGATTTAGCAACATTCTATCGACTGATTCCATCAGCAGAGAAAATCGGGTATTTAAAAGAAAACCTATACTATTATGTTCAGCAAGGCGGGAGCATTACACATAGCTTGAATAGAAATAGGATGCAAGAGATAATGACTGCATATGATATTACATTACAGTTTTATGTTTTGAACGGTTATTTCGATGAGTTTAGAGATGAATTGGAGTGGTTATGTGCACTGCATGTTCTTTATTATTCTGCATTTAGGATTTTTTCATGTGGGTATTATCCAAATGAAATGAAAACATTATGGAATTATGCTGATTCGAAGTTCTCGGATATACAGAATAGTATAATGATTATGGAAAAAGCAGAGAAAACATATCACATGCGATATGTTTTGAGAAAGCAGTATTTGAGGTTTTATTATAAAACGTTTATTAAACCGGCTATTTTGATCTGTATGAAAAAACTATATCTAAAAATTAGGAAAGAATAGAAGGAAATATGAATTTCAAGAATAGAGTTTTTTTGTTTTGCAGAGAGAACGATATACTTTATTTTTTCTATAGAAAAGGGTCATATATATTTCGTAAAGTTCTATATTATTATCGATTTGTCAAACCCATTCTTAAATATAAAGCGTCTCATAATAACCCCGTGTTTTTAATCTTTACACCAGAGCATGCAAACTTAGGAGATCATGCAATTACTGCAGCAGAGTATGAGCTGCTCTTAAAACTAAAGATAGATTTTTATGAGATAACTGGGAAAACATTATTCATATTAAAAAGTTATTCTTTTCTTTCAAAAATCAATGGTTCAACAGTATTGGTTAATGGTGGAGGGAATTTAGGAAATTTGTGGCCGGATATTGAAGAGATGAATCATGTATTGGTGCAAACATTATCAAAGTCGAGGATAATTTTTCTGCCTAATAGTTTTTACTATTCACAGGATTTAGATGGAAAAACTCAATTAGAGGTATCGAAAAAAATTTATAATGCTCATTCTGATATCACCTTTTATGCACGTGAAAAAATATCCTATGAAAGAATGCAGAAGAATTATCATAATGTTCGACTGGCTCCGGATATGGTATTTAGATTGAATCGCAGTACAAATGGGGGATCCAGAAAAGGATGTTTATTGTGTCTTAGAGATGATATAGAGAGTGCATTGAATAATGAGTGTAAACGAGATATTATAAGCCAGGTCAAAGAGGTATTTGGTGACAATTTTATATTATCAAATACAGTATTGGATCATTATGTAACCCCGGAAAATCGCGATTCTGAATTGCAAAAAAAATTTGATGAGTTTAGTTCTGCGGAATTAGTTATTACGGATCGGCTACATGGAATGATTTTTGCGGCAATCACAGGTACTAAGTGTATTGCTTTTGTTGGTAAAAGTCCTAAAATACAAGGGTGTTATAGTTGGATAAAGGAATTGCCCTATGTTAAATTAGTAAATGATATAGAAGAAATAAAGCCTTCCTATATGGGAATGCCTAATTATCCTTTCTATTATGATGAGAATCTATTAAACGGATATTATTCAGAGTTAGAGCATCAACTGCAAGAGTTAGTGATTTAGTGATTCTTATTCACAAAGATATTTACGCAATGAACGCGTTGATATTTTAGAAAGGGTAATAATCAGGTGAAAACACAGATGAATGCAGTGCAGGTTTTGAAATGAATCAAGTTAAACAATTATTCTTAGAAGCCTTCAAGGCTTCCCTGGAAAATCGAATAGTGGACTGGACAGAGGAGATTTCTGCTGCCGAGTGGACAGAGTTTTTTCAGCTGGCGGATAAGCATCGGGTACTTCCGATGATCTACGGTGCGGTGTATGCGGCTCCTTCCTTTCAAAACTGCAGTGCGGTGTTCAGGCGCAGGCAGAGAACGTGGGCTCTTCGGCAGACGGTTCGGCAGACGGAAAAAACACTTGCATTTAAGAATTTGTACACATATCTGCGAGAGAATGGATGTATTCCGGTCGTGGTGAAGGGGCTGATCTGCCGTTCCCTTTATCCGAATCCGGATATGCGCCTGTCGAACGATGAAGACCTGTTTATTCCGGAGGAGCGCTGTCCGGAGTTTCATCGGGCATTTCTGCAGTATGGCATGCAGATCGCGGAGAATAGGCAGTATGATCCCAATGCAAGTGAAACGGCTTACAGTCAGGAGAATTCTCCCTTATATATTGAACTGCACAAACACCTTTTTGCACCGGAAGTAAGGGCTTACGGGAATCTGAATCGATATTTTGACAATGCATTTGGGGATGCGCTGATGGAGGCGGAGATCGACGGACAGACATATCTGACGATGGAGCCGACCACGCATCTGTTTTATCTGCTCTGTCATGCGTTCAAGCATTTTCTGCACAGTGGATTTGGACTGCGCCAGGTCAGTGACTGTGCCTTGTATGCCAATGCATACGGGGCGGAAATTGACTGGGAATGGCTTCTGGAGCGATGCTGTGAGATCCGTGCGGATCTGTTTGCGGCATCTGTATTTGCGATTGGAGAGAAATACTTGACCTTTGATCCGGAACAGGCGCATTTTCCGGATCGCTGGAGATCGATCCGTGTAGATGAAACACCCATGCTGGAGGATCTGCTGGATGCGGGTATCTACGGGCAGGAAAAAATGCGCAGACACAGCAGCAACATCACGCTGCAGGCGGTTGCCGCAGACAGACGCGGCCAGTATGTGTCCGGAAAAACGGCGGAAGGAATTCTGGCAAGCATCTGCCTGCCGAGACAGACGATGGAGAAGGACTATGTCTACCTGCGAAAGCATCCCTATCTGCTGCCGGCAGCCTGGGTGCAGCGGGTACTCCGGTATCGTTCGGAAATAAATAAGAAAGAAAAGAGACGTATATCGACGGAAAGTATCCGGCTTGGCTCGGAACGGGTGGAATTGATGCGTACCTATGGAATCATCAAATAGGGCATATGGATATACGTTGAATAAGGATAATGTATGCTGTATAGAGTAAATCATGTTTCACAGACAATTCTGAATCGGGTCTATGCGATGACGCCGGTTGCAGGGCTGGTCGGGTGCCTGCTTTGCTGCATCCTATTTGCATTGTGCTATCGATTCTTCAGGAAAAATCGGTGGTGGAAGTCGATCCTTCTGACCGCGGAGATCTGTTCCCTGGTGATTATTTGCTGGATCACGATCGGGCAGAGAGAATGGGGAAGCTCGCAGGCCGTAAGTCTGATCCCTTTCGATTCATATGCCAGTTTCATAAAGGGAATCAACAGTGAAGCACTTCGAAGCAATCTGATGAATATTATCCTGTTTATGCCGTTTGCCCTGCTGCGGGCAGCGGCCATGGAGCAGAAAAAATCCAGAAAGCGTGCTTTTTTGGAAACGGTACTGATCTGCATACTGCTCAGTACAGGCATAGAGATACTGCAGTATGTATTGAAATGCGGCATCACCGAGCTGGATGATGTGATCGACAATACTGTCGGCGGTATACTGGGAGCAGGAATCTTCTATCTGGTGGAGGCTGTAACCGAGGCGGTTCGAAATCAGAGAACACATGTGGTTTCCGGCAAGGCGAAAAAGGAACTGCGGAAACTGGAAGAGGCATAAAGCCGTAGATGCGCTTTGGGGCCGGTTGGTCCGGCTGCCGCTGCACCGGATCTTCGGTGAGACCGGCAGCGGATGTACAGGCACTTATGCGGAAACTGCTTATAGCGGGCAGGACGGTTCGGGTATCACCGGATGGAAAGAATGAGAGGAAGAAATGTCAGAGAACAGAGAGGATTGGGAGCACCGATATTTTCGGGATCGGAAAAAAGCAAAGAAGCATAAGGATACCCGCTGGAAGCAGGCGGGAACGAACCGGGATCTGCGTTCCAGTCTGATCGCACTCTGGATCATCGGCGGACTGCTGATCGGCGGAGCACTGGTGCTTTTTCATGAGTTTGCCAAGATCGATCATGTGGACAAGACCAAGTACATCACGGTGGCAAAGGAAGAGCAGGATTTTGAACTGACGGATGAGGAAAAGGAGCTGCAGCTGGAGGATTCGCTTGTTGCGGAGGACCTGGTATGGGATATGGCGGATATCAGTCTGCTGAAGGATCGTAATATCACCAATATTCTGCTGATCGGTCAGGACAGACGAACCGGTGAGGAACGGGCCCGCTCGGATACCATGATCATTGCCAGCATCAACAAGAAGAATAAGAGTATCAAGCTGATCTCGCTGATGCGAGATATGTATGTGCCGATTCCGGGATATGAGGACAATCGTATCAATGCAGCCTATGCTTTTGGCGGCATGGAGCTGCTGGACAAGACGATCGAGCAGGATTTCGGTATCCATATCGATGGAAACTGCGAGGTGGATTTTGATCGATTCATTCAGGCCATGGAGGTTATCGGTAATATCGATATCGACATCACCGCAGAGGAAGCGGAATATATGAACAGCGGCAGTAACTGGGGAATCAAAGAGGGCATCAATTCCCTGACACCGGAACAGTCGCTGACCTTCTCCCGTATCCGTGCCGTCGGCAATGCAGACTGGGGGCGTACCGAGCGTCAGCGCCGTGTACTGAAGACTGCCTATGACAAGGTCAAGGGCAGTGATCTGATCAATCTGCTCAGCATGGCGGATCAGATGTTCCCGGCCCTGAAGACGGATATGACGAACCGCCAGATCGCCGGAATCGTATATACCTTATCCACGAAAAAAATGGAGATCACCGGCATGTACTGCCTGCCGGTGGACGGAACCTATACCAACGAGACGATCCACGGCATGATGGTTCTGGTACCGAGTCTGAACGACAACAGCAACTATCTGCAGAGTTATATTTATTCCGGCTGATAGTAAAATATATTGGAAAACGAAAGCGTGACAGAGCTGTGGGATGCACAACTCTGTGTAAGCGCTTAATTTTTGGGTAACTACAAATTCTTCGTTTGATCTCTCATAATG
>JAUNAK010000079.1 GCA_030527665.1 Eubacteriales bacterium | reverse complement strand
GGATTTACACCTGATATGATCAACTTGGGTCACAGCACAAACGTATACAAGATTTGGGCTGATATGATCGCATTTGACCGTTCTACAGTAGCCATCGGCGAAGAAACCTTCTGTGCATTTGCAGGACTCCGCGATTATAAGAACTACGTTATGAAACATGATGATATCAATGATATTATTTTGAATGCGATCGTGAATGCGATCGATGCATGTGCCGCGATCGAGGACGGGGAGAGAAGCATTCATATTCAGGCGGGAAGCCGCTTAAATGATGTGATGATCTCCATTAAAAATACCGTCGGTTCCAGAGATGCAGCCCGGAAGCTGCAGACATCCAAAAAGGACAAAAAGCTTCACGGTCTGGGAATTCCAAGTATTCAGCGAGCGGCAGAGAAATACCAGGGGTTTGTATCCATTGCAGAGGATGAGAAGTATTTTCAGCTGGTCATACTGTTTGTGAAGGAAGAACAGTAGACCGGGATCACAGAGAAAAGGATATATAATATAGAAGAAATGAAGATCAAAACCATATTTGCGGCAGCCGTGCTCTGTTTAAGCTTTTGCTTATGCGGCAGTACGGCGGAAGCTGCGGAATCCAGAGAAGAAGAATTTCAGAAAAATTATATCCAGAGGCTGTATCATTCCGAACAGGGAGTAGATGGCTCATCGGCAAACTGCATCTATGCAGCGCAGAACGGTCTGCTGTGGATCGGAAGTTATACCGGATTGTACAGTTACGACAGCAGCGAATTTGTCTCCTACGAGATTACGGATTATGCAATATCGGTAAATGCGATCACGCAGGATCCAAACGGAACCATCTGGGTAGGAACCAATGGAAACGGTCTCTATTATTATGACGGAGAAACCTTTCATCCCTGTCCAATCGACAGTAAGGAGAACATGGCATATACGATCAAAGAATTATGTGTCGATGCAGAAGGGAATCTGTGGGCAGCCACTAAACTGGGCGTTTTTGTTGTAGATACCTCAGCAGAGGAAAAAAAGGCAGTTTCCGCCGCAGAGGATCTGCAGGAAGAGATTCGAGACATCTGTATCCTGTCGAACGGAGAGATTGCCCTGATATCCAGACTGGGAAATCTGTATTTTCTGGATGCAGAAAGAAATCTGTTGAAAGCAGAGATTCCGAAGCTGGAGGAAGGGGTACGTGTTCGATGTGTCGCTGATACAGAAACAGGTGACATGTATCTGGGAACAAATGGAAAGCAGATCCTGCACCTGGGTGCGGACGGAGAATGGAAGAATACCATTGAAACAACCGGCATCGAATCGATCAATCAGATCTATGCGATTGGCGAAGATCTGTACTGGGTGTGCAGTGACAGCGGAATCGGGCTGATGGAAAAAGATGTTCTAACGGCTATGGATTATGAACTGAATAATTCCGTTGAGTCTGTATGCGTGGACTATCAGGGGAATTACTGGTTTTCATCCTCCAGGCAGGGTGTCATGCAGCTGTATGAGAATTATTTTTCTAATCTGGGGGAATACTTGAATTATGATCAGACAGTCAATTCCATAGAGCCGTATGAAGATAAGCTCTATATCGGAAGCGACAGTGGATTAAGCTGCTATCGCGGAAAGGAACCGGTTACGGATGATCCACTGGTAAAAGCCTGTGAGAATCGACGGATCAGACAGATTCATGCAGATAGTGACAGGAATTTATGGATCGTAACCTATCGAATGGGATTGATAAAAATATCCCCGGACGGCAAGATCACAGTGCTGGATTCTTCAAACAGCGGATTTACGACAAATGCAATGCGGTGCATCTATGAATGCCGGGACGGAAGATTTCTTGTAGGATCTGAGGAAGGGGCATTTGTTCTGCATACGGATGGAAAGGCAGAGCGTCTGGTCGAAAATTCACCGATCAATGAGAATCGAATTCTGTCGGCAGCGGAAGATAATGAAGGAAGGATCTATCTGGGAACGGATGGCGACGGAATCTATGTGATCGAAAACGGTCAGATCGTCCGTCGGATCACCATGCAGGAGGGACTTCTTTCCAATGTTATCCTGAAACTTCGAACCGGAGTGAATCTGGATGGCATGTGGGTAGTGACCGGAGCCGGCGTGAGCTTTGTGGATCCGGAGTATCAGCTGTCCAATGTAACCGGCATCAACTATGCCAACAGCCTGGATCTTGTTTTCTTAAATGAGAAAGAAGTCGCCATTCTTGCCGGAAATGGATTTTTCCGAATTAAGGAAGAGGAGCTTTTGAATGATGAGATCATCTGTATGCATTACGACAAGCAGCTTGGTCTGCCGGTGGATTTTACCGCAAATGCCAACAATATAGTTCGTGACGGCATTCTCTACATGTGCGGAACGGATGGTATTGCCAGTCTGGATCTGGACAAGCAGCCTCTGCAGAGAGACATACGGATCTATATCAAAGAAATTCAGGGAGATCAGAAGAAATATTTTCCGGCAGATCAGAATGTTACGATCGATGCGGATACTCACCGTCTGAATCTGGATGTACGAGTGCTGAATTATTCCCGCGGCGAATACGATATATCCTTTATGCTGGAAGGTACCGATAAAAAGGCATCCAGAATTGACAGCTCCAATCAGCAGGTGATCAGCTATACCAACCTGAGAGGCGGCGAGTATCACTATCAGTATCAGGTAATGGAAAAGAGAACTGATCAGGTGCTTGCAGAAGAAAGTATTCATATTAAGAAGGAATACCATATGTGGGAAACGCCGTATGTGATCTTTCTTGTTGTGATCCTGATTCTGAGCATCATTGGACTGATCATTTATCTGCTGTTGATCCATAAGGATAAGGAAATCAGTGAACGGTACAGCCGGAAGTTCCGGAAGGAGCATGAGAAAGAAATTGAAAAACTGGCTTTTCAGGATCTGGAGACCGGATTGTTCAATCGAAACAGTTACGAGCAGGCAAGAAATTCCGTTGAGATGGATAAACTGTATGCAGTAAGCACTGTAAGCATCAATCATGCGGAATATCTGAAGAACAAATATGGTATGCTGTATTACGGAAACATTCTGAAGAAGACAGCCCGGATCCTGCAGGAACATACAGGAGAAAAGACGCAGATCTATCGTCTGTCCGACTATATCTTCTGTGTCTGGTTTGAGGAGCCTGTAAAACTGGAAAACTACATTCTGCAGATCAAGGAAGCCTTCAAGGAGCTCTGGACAGAGGAAGAGGAGGATGCCTCAACGCTGGCCGTGGGTGCGGTCTACCATGACCGGCTTCTGCAGGAAGAGTACGAAAGTCTTGTGAAAGCCTGTGAGGAGATGCGGCTGCTGGATCAGAAACATGAAGAAATGAAATTCATCGATCGCAAGATCAATTATATGAAATTGTCATAAATACATACAATTTTGTATACAATAACTTACAGATTTGTAAGAGTGCATTTGCATGTATGGTAACAAAAAAAGGAAGAAAGCCCGGTGGATCAGAATGATCTGCCGGGCTTTCTTTCTGCTGCAGAGGGGAGTTTTTCTCTTTTTTATGTTTTGTTATATGCTTCAACGATAGAATATACTGCTTTCGATATGCATTTATAAATGTCAGAACAAGGTGAACGAAGGTGAACAAAAGTTAGATGTGTATACGTAAACAACGAAAATAATACGAAAAATTACGTTTATCAGATAAATTGTATGCAAAAAACCCGAATTACACGTGGATTCGTCCAAAACGCACGTTTGAAGTCCCAATTCGTCGATTGATGGTAAGCTAGGTGTCAAATAACATACTTAAACGTAGTATGTCTGTAACAGGTTATGTAAGCTTTGTAAATCAATAGTTACAAAGAAGTACGAAACAATAAACGAAAATGCTGGCTAACAGCGAAAATATCACGAAACAAAGCTTCTGCATTTATAGAAGAAACACATGTAAGGCAGCCGGAAAGCAGATAAGAACAGCAATCTGCCGGATCGCTGAACAGAAAGGAGAACAACAGGGTGAAACGAATTCGAACATGTCTAAGGACGATCATGGTTTTCGCATTGCTGTTTTCGTTAGCCATATCATCCGGATACACAGCGCATACGGCGGAAGCAGATACAGTCAAAGGATCCCTTACATTGACCAAAGCGATTCCTGATACAGGGTTTTCCCTGTATCAGATCCAAGTCAAAAACGAGGATGGAACCTTCACCACAACAAAGGATTTTGCCAAATATCCGATCGATCTGAAACTGACAGATGCATCACAGATGCGCAGCGCAGCAATTACATTATACAGCTACATTATTGCAGATAAGCCGAAAGCATTTCAGACAGCCAAAGCAGATGCGAAGGGCGTTGTGACATTCAAGGATCTGCTGGCCGGTTTATACGTAGCTGTCGGTGAATCCAAAGTAATAAGCGGTGCACGTACCGATCAGGCACCGGTAATTGCATTCATTCCGGCTACAGGAGAAGATCAGAAAGAAATATACGATCTGACTGCTGAAGTGAAAACAGAGATTCCAAAGTCATACACAAGTTACAAGGTACTGAAGATATGGAAGGATAACGAAAGTACAGCGAGACCGAAGAGCATTGAAGTGAGTCTGCTTAAGGATGGAAAAGAAGTAAAGAAGATAACCTTAAGCAAAGCCAACAACTGGGAATATACCTGGGACAAGCTGGAAGAGGGGCATAAATACTCAGTGAAAGAGCTTACAAAGCTCAGCGGCTATACGGTAAATGTATCGGAAGATAAGGGTGTCTTCTCTATCACCAACACGAAGACGACACCTACACCTACACCGACTTCTCCGCCAAGGGGAACGACCCCCAGACCATCAACCCCAGGTTCCTCTCCGAAACTTCCGCAGACCGGACAGCCATGGTGGCCTGTTTTCGTACTGACGGCAATGGGATTGTTCTTCATCTTACTTGGTATGACGACCCGAGAGAGAAGAAAGTGATCAGCCGGTATGAGTGAAGAATTAGAGAAAAAAACAGACATCGAAGATAAGCTGAAAAGCGAACCGGTCACAACGGACGCTGCAGATAATAAAACGGCCGGCACAGCTGCTGCAGCTGACAAACCGGAGAAAACAGAATCTTCCGACCGTAAGGCAGCAAAAAGCGAGGATGTCAAAAAGAAGGAAGAGGAAGCAAAGCGGCGGCGCAGAACGATTCGGGCACTGGTCGAGACCATTCGAACACTGATCAATGTTGCGGCCATCGCCGTTCTGATCGCGGTACTGCTTCTTCCGGTGCTTCGGATCTACGGCAACTCCATGACACCAACCATGGTGGAAGGCGATCTGGTCGTTTCCATCAAGGGTGCCAATTTTGACCGGGGAGATATCGTAGCTTTCTACTACAACAACAAGGTTCTGGTAAAACGAGTGATCGGCTTTCCCGGCGAATGGATCGATATAGCCGAAGACGGTACGGTATCCATCAACGGAGAAGTACAGACAGAACCATATGTTCAGGAACAGGCACTTGGAACCTGCGATATCGACCTTCCCTATCAGATACCGGAGGACCGGATCTTTGTTATGGGAGACAAGAGAGCCGTATCCATCGACTCCAGAAGTTCGGCAATCGGCTGCGTAGCCAAAGAGCAGATCGTCGGAAAAATCGTATTTCGAATCTGGCCGCTGAATAAATTCGGCAGACCGGAATAAACATGTTACTTAGTAATCCAAAGGAGGCTGTGTATAGATGAAATGGCGTAAGAAACGAAAACTATACAGGAAACGAATACTAACAGCCTTGGCCATTCTGGTCGTCTTCGTGACGACCTATGCATTGATCATTCCTGCTATCACCATCGATGATGAGGCTGCAAAAGCAGAACCGGGTCTGGAGGTCGGCCAGCTTGCCGAACAAGACGAAGCTGTAGACGGAGCAGACGTCACCGCCGACGATGTGGCTGCAGAAGCGGCCGAACAGACAGGGGAAGCATTTGCTGCAGATCCTGTTTCGGAACAGGATGCCGCTCCCGAAGGGGAAGCACCGGAGCAGATCGGTGAACCGGATGCAGACAGCGGAGACGCACAGACGGCTGCTGCAGCGGAAGATGCAGATCCGGCTGAGGTCAGGGATTCGGAAAAGACCGCCGATGGCGAAGATGCAAAGGATGACGACAAGGATCAGGATCCGGACAAAGCAGACGAGTCCAAGGACAAGGACAGCGAGTCCAAAGATGTACCGATGCCGGCAATGAAGCTGACCAGTGAGCTGGACGGTGTGAAGATCCTTGTTGAAGTCGACGAAGGAAGTCTTCCGGAAGGAACCACATTGAAGGTGACTCCGGTAGAAGAAGGCAAGGTGCTTGACAAGATCGAAGCCGCTGTAGATGAGAAGATCGGAAGCGTACGTGCCTTTGATATCTGCTTCCTGTCACCGGAAGGGGAAGAGCTGGAGCCGCTGAAACCGGTTCGTGTCAGCATGACTGCACCGGATGTTACGAAGGCAAAGGATACTGTCGTTGTCCATGTGGAAGATGAAACCATGGAAACAACCGTTGTCGATCAGGTCGATGAGGAGACAGGCGAAGACGAGATCGTCTTCGAAGCCAAAGACTTCTCCGTATACGGTTTTGTATTCACCCAGCAGCTGACAGCCTCCGTTCTGACAAGCGAAGGGGAATCCTATACCGTAACCGTAAACCTGGATGAGAACAGCGGCATCCCCGAGGATGCGGAACTGGCAGTCAGCGAACTGCTTCCCGGAAGCGAAGAATACGAAGAACATCTGCAGGAAGCTAAAAACGCTCTTTCCATGAGCGAGGATGCAGAAATCGCATTTGCAAGATTCTTCGATATTCAGATCCGGAAAGACGGCGAGAAACTGGAGCCTGCCACACCGGCAAAGGTCGAGCTGACCTACAACGATCCGCTGCAGCTGGAGGAAGGTCAGAACCTGAATGTAGTTCACTTCGCAGATGCAGGTATCGAAGTCATCGATGATCTGGAGGTGAACGAAGAAGGAACACAGATCACCTACGAACAGAGCAGCTTCTCGGTAACCGGTACGATCATTCAGGGAACTTTGGGTAACGGCCAGAAGGGAATGATCATCATCAAAGACAATGGTTCCGAGTACATTGTTTTGAGTGATGGAACCCTGGAAGATGTAACGCAGGTGGATTGGGACCACTTCAAGACTGAAAATCCTATGGTCTGGAAGTATACAAATGATACGTACTATCATGAAACCAGAGCATATGATTTCGCAAGTAATCAGATTGCATCTGATTTTTATTATAGCTATATTAATGCAAAAGAAGCGGATGGAATCGGAGATGATGATGCGGGAAATATTAATCCGGAACATCCTTTAAATCAACCGGTGCCATATGGTGTAGATGGAAGAAGAATCGGTGATTGGAGCCATCGAAATATGTGGCCTGCCAGTGCGACGATTCTGGAAAATCATCACATGCGGAATCGAGATCCCGAAAATGGACAATACTACTATATAGGTGTAGAACGCGGACCGGATGGAAAACCAAAACGCATCACCGGAAGGAATTCTCTGGAAGATGCGGCAGAGATTTATCTGGCAACAACCGAATTGTCAGAAAGTGATCTCCCGTCGAAGAATCGCGTCAATCATATAGATATTTCCATCAAAGGTACAACAAGCATTGTATATCCTCTGACTCGAGGAGTTACTTATTACTATAAGGATGAGGATGGCAGCCTCTATAGCTATACGCCTACTGAAAAAACTACTGTTACATTGACACAAGAGGTTGGCATCAAGACAGATGATATGCGTAATGCCACAATCAGTGCATTTACCAAGGATGGCAATATCCGACATCCGATTGATGATGTCTTCTATATTACCGGTTATTCTGCAAATGCGGAAACACAATACAGTACCGATCAGGTTAGAATAGAGGGTTCATTTAAAGTTACTACAACTGATAGTACAAATTGGAATGAGCGAATAAAGCCTGAAAACAGAATTTACTATTCTGTAGAGGCATCTAAGCTGGTGGATTTTTATGTCAAGGATCCGGATGGCAGACAGCTGTATAATGCAAGCGGTCAGCCAATTACGGTAAAGGTTAATGTAAATCTAAATGCTTCTTTTGATTATTGGGACGAGAGAAATGAATGTCCGCCTGTTCAATGGACTCGTGATAGCTGGAGACAAGGCGATATTATGTCCCATGGCTTAAGTGGAATGGATTTCGTACTTGGTGCCGATGCGAATCTTAATACACTTGAAATCATAAAGTATGTTGAGGATGAGCAGGGAAATATCATCGAACTAAGATCCGGAACAGAATTGGGTCACGAGTTTGGAATATATCAGCGAGTAAATGGTCAATGGAGGGAAATCGATACCAAGACAGCTGCAGTCAGTGAACACGGTATTGGTTTTACCAGTGAATACGGGGTTCCGGATGGAAGCTATGTTGTTCGTGAAAAAACAGATTCTATTCCTAATACAATCGTTGATAAGAATGGCGATACATGGATCTATTCCAGAACATATTTTGAGACGGAAGGTGCTAATCGACGAGACTGGCCGAATGAGCATGATCGATGGGGAGCTGATCCGTACCTTTATGAAAGTGAAAGTGGTGGGGTTGGAGCAAGCAATAGGGATGTACAGTTTACCTGTCATAACATATACCGTAAAAAGATATCAGTAACAGTTGAGAAGAAATGGTATCAGGATGGAGAAGAAATCAATGCACCGGAAAATGCAGAGGTTATGGTTACTCTTGGGCGGTATGTAAAGCAGACTGGAGATGAACCGGAACCGACACCAACTCCTACACCGGATCCATCCGTAGATCCGACTCCTACGCCAACTCCGATGGTTATGGCAAACATCGACATATATCGAAATAACTATGGTCATCAGACACTGGTGAGTGACAGTACTCATTATAATCCCGGACAGACACTGCGTATTACGCTGAATAAACAGAAACAGGCAAATGTATCATATTCGGTAAATGGAGGTGCTGCATCGACGCTTCCGATTGAAACTAATAATGGTGAGCGGCAAGACTATTGGTTCGAGGTGGTTATTCCGGCAGATGGTATTCTGCAAATTGCTTTAGATGATGCATGGTCAGATGTGCAGAATATTCGTTTGCAGGCAATCGCAGCAGCAAATGCCCGCAGGCGTGCAGCTCCGACTGTTCGTGTAGAGAATGTTACATGGACTACGAACACAGAACCACCGGAAGAATATCAGATTGATTCTGGATTTGCTCAGCCTATATTGCTTCCGGAAGTGACAGCAGAAGGTAAAAACTGGTCCCGAACGATCCGAAATCTGGATGCACATGATGCAAATGGTAATGAATATCTGTATTTCATCGCGAAGGTCGAAGAGAAGAATGTTCCGGAAGGTACAGTTCCGGAAGTTCAGACGCCATTGACAACGACGGGGCATGATGCATTGGTAGTAAACAATAATGTTGAGACTACCACTATTTCGTTCACGAAGCAGTGGTATGGAGCGGATCTGAAAGCTGGTGCAGATTGGCCGGATGAAATTTCAAATATCACGGTTGAGCTGGCGAGATATTATCTTTATGAGAATGGTGAGTCGGTATACGATTCGTCATTTAAGCAGACGGCTGCATTGAATAAAAACGGCCTCACTGACGGTATTGAATATGCAGCTGTACGGGATGAACAGTCCAAAGGTTATATATTCACTATTACAAAGCTAGGTGATTCCTATCTAAGCAAAAAAACATATGTAAATGGTACTGCTCATGAATGGATCTACACGATAAAGGAAGACAGTTTAGAGGGCTATCATATCAAGTATATTGAGCCAAATCAGACAACTGAATCGGGTGCAGATTTTATTACTAATGGCGGTACGATCGAAAATCACTTAGATGTTTACCAGCTGCCGCATACCGGCGGACCTGGTACATGGATATACACCTTGGCGGGTGGTACTCTTGTTCTAATTGCGTTGTGTTTTCTGTTATGGAGACAGAGACGGGAAAGGAGGTCATTGTTCTAAGTATATTACGAAAAGCAATAACTTCTTAATTCCAGATGACGCTAGAAAAATAACTAAAAAGAGAGGGAAAATTATGAAGAAAACAAAGAAATTCCTGGCATTGTTACTTGGTTTGATGATGATGCTGACAATGAGCGTAACGGCATTTGCAGATGGTGAAGATCAGCCGGCAGCAGAGGATGCATACAAAACTGCACCTCACACAATTACAATTACCAATGCGGATCCGGCTAAAAAACATGTGTATGAAGCATATCAGGTATTTTCCGGAAAATATGAAACAGATGGATCGCTTAGCCTGCTTACCTGGGGAAGCGGCGTTAAAGGCGATGCACTGCTTACGGAATTGAAGAGTGGAGAAAATACACCTGCGAATATTAAAGCTGCCTTTGCAAATGATGAAAACCCGGCACATGTTGCCAAGACACTTAGCGACAATCAGTCTGATAAAGCGTTTGTTGATGCATTTGCTGCTATTGTAGGTAAACATCTGGATGCAGTTGCTGCAACTTCAAAGGAAGAGAAATCCGATTATAAATTAGAGGTTACAGGTGATGGATATTATTTTGTAAAGGATCAGGATGGTTCTGTAACAGAAAAAGGTGAGTCCTATACAAAGTATATGCTGAAGGTTATTCAGGACGAAACGATCGAAGCAAAAGATGATCATCTGACTGTAGAAAAAAATATTATTGAAGGTGAAGGCGAAAACGAAAAGAAGGTTAAAGATAATGCCGTTGCAATCGGTGATCTTATCAAGTATGAAGTATCAGCTCCGATGCCGGAAATGGATGGATATATCAAATACTTCTTCCAGATGAACGATACAATGCAGAAGGGATTAGAATTCCAGAATATTGAATCCATCAAGATCATTGATAAAGATGGAGAGGAACTGAAGACTTTGGCAGAAGACACTGATTATACAGAAACTAATACGGTTGAGAATGATATAACAAAACTGCAGATTACTTATAAAAACTTTATTCAGTACAAAGGTGAAGCATATAAAGGCGCACATCTTGTAGTTCGCTATATCGCAAAACTGACCGAGAAAGCTGAAATTGTTAAATCAAATGACAATACGGTTAGCTATAAGTATTCCAACAAACCGGATTATGATGGAGAAGGTGATCCTGACAATCCGGATTATCCGGGACCGCAAGGTGAGACACCGAATGATGAAGTTCATACATGGGTTACAAAACTTCAGCTGTTAAAGACCGGTGATAATGGAACCGTTGAAGCTCTAGAAGGTGCTGAATTTAAGCTTTCCGGTGATGATCTGAATGTTGTACTGAAAAAAGGAACTGAGTTTGTAGAAAATGAAAACGGAACCTATTATGAATTAAAGAATGGTTCCTTTACTACTACACCTCCTACATCGGATACTGAGGATCAGTATAAAGACAAAGATAAGAAGTTTGAAAAGAAGGAATACAACAATGTAAAGACTGAGGTTGGCGATAGCAAAGAAGTTACACTTACCACAGGTGCAGATGGTATCATCAGCTTTACAGGACTGAAACCGGGTACATATAAACTGGAGGAGACAAAGGCTCCTAACGGATACAATAAGGCTCCTGATATCGAGTTTGAGATTAAATGGACTAAAGAGAACGGTTTTTCTGTTGAGAATAAAACCGATGATAGCCATGTGGAATATGATGCAGCCAACTTTACATTTAAAGTTACTGTAGACGATAAATCCGGTTCTACACTTCCGAGTACCGGTGGTATGGGAACTAAGATCTTCTATGTTCTTGGAAGTCTCCTTGCAATCGGCGCTGCAGTTATGCTGATCAGCAAACGCCGCGTAAGTGTAAAGTAAGTATTCTTCATTGAATGATATTAATTATGCTTGTTTAATTTAGTTATCATAGGCCGCAAGGCAGGCTGCAGAAATGCAGCCTGTCTTGCGGTCTGAGATTTTGTAGAAGTATTGTGGATTTGTAAACTTGTAAGAGACTTGCCTATGTGGTTAGAGAATGCTACGATTAATTATGGAATTGTCAACGAGTGTTTCTGCTTTATTGAATTGTGTGGAACGCTGCATACAGCAATAGGGAGAGGATTATGAAAAAGAATAGACTTTCAACGGTACTCCTGGTATTGATCCTGCTCATAGGATTGTCCCTGCTGCTGTATCCGACTGTCAGTGATTATTGGAACTCGATGCATCAGTCGGCTGCCATCAAGTCCCTGAACGAATACAACGACAATCTGCCGAATGAAGAGTATGAAAGAATTCTGGAAGAGGCACATGCATATAACAGGGAAATAGAACAGAATGGTATGTGCTGGAAGATGACACCGGAGATGACGCAGCGGTATTGGTCACTGCTGAATTTCGACAGTAACGGTGCTATGGGATATATTGAGATTCCTAAGATCGGTGTTTCGCTGGCTATGTACCATGGAACGGATAACAATATTCTGCAGATCGGTGTCGGACATATCGAGGCATCTTCACTTCCTGTCGGTGGTGAAGGAACACACTGTATTCTGTCAGGGCATCGAGGTCTGACCAGCGCCAAGCTTTTTTCCAATCTGGATCAGATGGTAGAAGGAGATACGTTTACGTTAAATGTGCTGGATCAGATCCTTACCTATGAGGTCGATCAGATTCGAGTAGTTGAACCGAATGATATCGATACACTGGTGATCGAGCCGGGAAAGGATTATTGCACATTGGTTACCTGTACGCCGTATGGTGTAAATACGCATCGTATGTTGGTACGGGGACATCGCATCGATAATGCACCGAATGCGGTTCGTGTACAGGGTGATGCTCTGATCATTGAGGATAAACTGGTTGCCGTTATTATCGGCATTGCGATCCTTGTTATCATGGCACTTGGTGCGGCAATTCTGCCGACAAGAAAGCGAGTGGACGATGACGAATAACAGTCACAAAAGAACGGGCATAAGCACGGAATAGATATATAAGTAAATTCTGGGATGAAAGTAAATTTGCGATAGTCATCTTTGACGGATGCATATCAGTTGATTAGGAATTTGCACGCATACTCGTGACTTAAGTCGTGAGTTAGTGCAAAGA
>JAUNAK010000141.1 GCA_030527665.1 Eubacteriales bacterium | reverse complement strand
AGCAAAGAGCCGCAGATATTCCGGAAACAGAGCAAAGAGCCACGAATATTCCGGACGCGGGGCATAGAATCGGAGACATTCCGGAAGCTGGGCAAAGAATTGCGGACAGCAGAGCGGCAGCATGCATGGAGGCTGCCCGCAGAACAGGCGACAGATATCGTACTGTCGATGCGGTGAAGACGGCACTTGACGAAGTCAAGAAATACTGGGCGGAGAAAGTAAATGTCGCTTTCCATACCGGCAATGCAGATACCGATCGTTTCCTGAAATGGATCTGTTTCCAGCCGACATTGCGGCGGATCTACGGCTGTTCCTTCCTTCCCTATCATGACTATGGAAAAGGCGGACGCGGATGGAGGGATCTGTGGCAGGATTGTCTGGCGTTGCTGATCATGGATCCCATGGGTGTCCGGGAGATGATCGTGGATAATTACTGCGGTGTCCGTATCGACGGAACGAACGCAACGATCATCGGTAGCCGACAGGGAGAGTTTATTGCAGACCGCAACAACATTACCCGTGTATGGATGGATCATGCCTTCTGGCCGTTTCTTACGACAAAGCTGTATATCGATCAGACCGGAGATACAGAGATCCTGCTGGAGAAGATACCGTATTTCAAGGATCTGCAGGCAGTACGCGGAACGGTACACGATACTTTGTGGGATACATCTGACGGAAATCTGCAGAAGACGGAGCAGAATTCCGTGTATTACGGCAGCATTATCGAACATATCCTTCTGCAGAATCTCTGTGCCTTCTATGAAGTAGGAGAGCATAACGAGATCCGTCTGCGCGGCGCAGACTGGAACGATGCCATTGACATGGCAGCGGAACGCGGAGAAAGTGTGGCCTTTACCTGTGCCTATGCAGGCAACCTGCGGGATATTGCAGAAATGCTCCGTACCCTGAAGAGAAAAACAGGAATTACACAGATCGCAGCTGCCAAAGAGATGCAGGTTCTGTTTTCCAGTGGAAAAGAATTGTATGAAGATACAGAGGCGAAGAACCGGCTGCTGACCGATTACGCAGAAGCCTGCCGACATACACTCAGCGGCGAGACAGTACTTCTTGCTGTCGATGAGATCTGTGCAGATCTGGAAGAGAAGGCTTCCTGGATGATGGCACATATTCGAGCCAATGAGTGGATCAGTGATGCCGAAGGAGGCGGCTGGTACAACAGCTACTATGACAACAACGGCAGACAGGTGGAGAGGGGCAGAAGCAATTCGGATAACCATATCCTGCAGATCGAACGAAATACAGACAGTATAGAAATACATGCAGAACAAGATGCGGACAGCACAGAAATACATGCAGAACAAGATGAGGGCTGTGTATACAGTAAAACTGCAGGTCAGATCGATCAAAACCAGATACGTATGATGCTGACCGGTCAGGTATTTGCCATCATGAGCGGAACAGCAACCGAAGAACAGATCCGCGCGATCACCAAAAGCGCCGATACATATCTCTATGATCCGAAGGCAGGCGGTTACCGGCTGAATACGGATTTTAAGGAAGAAAAGTTCGATATGGGACGGATGTTCGGATTCGCCTATGGAGAGAAGGAGAATGGAGCCGTATTTTCTCATATGGCAGTAATGTATGGAAATGCCCTGTACAAACAGGGATTTGCCGGGGAAGGATATAAGGTTCTCCGTTCACTGCTGGATACAGCTGAAGATTTCGAGACCAGTCGGATGTATCCGGGAATTCCGGAGTATTTCGACAAGGAGGGAAGGGGCTTGTATGCGTATCTTACCGGAGCTGCCAGCTGGTTTATGCTGACAATGATCCGGGAAGTATTCGGTGTACGCGGAGACTGCGGCGATCTGGTAATTCGGCCGGCACTCCTGCCGGAGCAGTTTGATGCAGACGGAAATGCCGGAATCCGGCTGAACTTTGCACAGCGCTCTCTTGAGATTCGGCTGCATTATTATAAAGAAAGTGCAGAAGGGCACACAGGGGAGCAGGGAAATGAGTCTGCAGAAAGAGAAAAAGCTACAGAAAGAGATAAGTCTGAACATTTGTCTATGGAATGTGCAATGCTGGATGAGAGAGAGCTGATGATCAAGGACAAACAGGAAGTACGTATCGCAAGAGATGTACTGGAGCAGCTAGATCCAACGAAGGAGCATGTGATCCGGGTGAAGCTTAGATAAATATGTAAAAAATCCGCGCACAGCAGTGTGATATGTACCCTCTTAACTGGACAAAACAGTAAGGAGGGTACATATTACTTTGTGCGCGGATTTTCGTATGCTCAGTTAAAGAAGAATCAGTGGCGCAGTTCTTGAAAATACAGTTAAATAACGTCAGTACTATTCTATATTTCGAAAAAGGCAACCAAAACAAGGAAAACAACTAAAAAGGTTGCCGGGAATGCGTCAGTAAGCAAGAATGAGCAACCAAAATCGAGGAAATCAAGTGAAAAGGTTGCCGGGAAAACATCGGT
>JAUNAK010000078.1 GCA_030527665.1 Eubacteriales bacterium | reverse complement strand
CATTATTACTGGGGTTGTGGGTGTTTTTCACCCACTATCACCCCTGAAGAGCCCTATATTATTGTCGATGAATTCCATCATGCAGCAGCACCTACATATCAGCGGTTACTTGCCTACTATCAGCCAATGATTCTATTAGGTCTGACAGCAACTCCGGAACGAATGGATGGTAAAAGTATTTTTAAGTACTTTGACAATAGAATCGCTGCAGAGATTCGTTTACCGGAAGCAATTAATCGTAAGCTACTATGCCCATTCCAGTATTTCGGTGTAACGGATACTGTAGATCTAACAACTCTGCGTTGGACAAGAGGTGGATATGATATTAACGAATTATCGAATATTTATACTATCAGTGGAGCTATGGCTATACGACGAGCAGATCTGGTGGTGAGATCGATACTTAAGTATGTTACCGATATTGATGAAGTGAAGGGATTGGGATTCTGCGTTTCCATTGAACATGCTGAGTTTATGGCGAATTATTTTAATTCACATGGAATTCCTTCTATTCATCTGTCCGGACATTCTCAGGATCAGGAAAGAAAAAATGCCAAAGAACAATTGGTTCAAGGAATGGTTCGTTTTATCTTTGTCGTGAACCTGTACAATGAGGGGGTAGATATTCCCGAAGTAAATACGATTCTGTTCTTGCGCCCGACAGAATCACTGACAGTCTTCTTGCAGCAGCTGGGTAGAGGGCTGCGTTTATCGGAGAATAAGGAATGTTTGACGGTATTGGACTTTATTGGTCAAGCAAATAAGAAGTATAATTTTGAAGATAAGTTTGCAGCTTTATTATCTAATAGCAATCGAAGCGTAACGAGAGAGATTAAGGATGGATTCGTCTCAGCACCCAAGGGGTGTTATATACAGTTGGAAAAGAAAGCAGCAAGGTACATTTTGAATAATATTCGTGCATCTTATGGAAATACAGCAGGTTTGGTGTCCCGAGTTGCAACATTTACTGAGGATACAGGAATGGAATGTACTTTGCCAAATTTCTTAGATTATTATCATTTGGATCCAAGGGCAATTTATAAGTTCACATCGTTCTCACGGTTATGCGCAAGGGCTGATGTTCGAGATGAATTTGAAGAACCTCTGGAGGAAGTTTTAACGAAAGCTCTTGCACGACTCTCTATTGTAAATTCCAGGCGTTGGATTTCTTTTTTATTGAAACTTCTTCCAAAGTTGGATAATACCGATTTCATATCGATGAACGAGGTGGAGAAGCGTATGCTTCAGATGTTTTATGTGACCGTATGGGGAAAAACTGTGCAGGATTGGAACAGTGACGAAGTTTTAGATAACCTGTATGCGCTTGCAGATAACTCAGTGCTTTTGAGTGAGTTGCTGGACCTTTTACAATATCAATATGATCGAATTGACTTTATTGATCAGCCAGTGAAACTTGGATTTGAGTGTCCCTTGGATCTGCACTGTACCTATACCCGTGATCAGTTACTTGTAGCAATGGATTTTATGAAACCTGCTACGGTTCGAGAAGGTGTTAAGTGGCTTCCAGATCATCAATTAGATGTGTTCTTTGTGACATTGAATAAGTCAGACAAGGATTATTCACCGACGACTATGTACTGCGATTATTCTATTAATGAAGAACTGTTTCATTGGCAAAGTCAGAGTACTACGGCAGAAACCTCAGCAACCGGTCAGCGTTACATTCATCATCAGGAACGTGGTAGTAAAGTATTATTGTTTGTACGAGAATTCAAAGCAGATCGCATAACAAATGGTGTAGAAGCTTATACATTCCTGGGAACTGCAAATTATGTGAAGCATGAAGGCTCCAGACCGATGAATATTACCTGGCATCTAGATGAGCCTATTCCTGCGAAGTTCTTGAAAAAAACAAATAAATTGGTGGTTGGATAGTAGTAATGTACTATGAATTCTAAAGCGCTAAGAAGTAGTATATACGAATGGTATAGAGATGAAATCAGTTAAAGTAGTTGCCGCAGTTATCAGAAGAACTGCGGCAGATGGTGAAACAGAAATATTCGCAACAGCCAGAGGCTACGGTGAATTCAAAGGTGGATGGGAATTCCCCGGTGGGAAAGTTGAAGCCGGAGAAACTCCGCAGGGAGCTCTAAGGCGTGAAATTCAAGAGGAGCTTGATACAGAAATTTGTGTCGGGAATCTAATTCATACGATAGAATATGATTATCCGACCTTTCATCTGTCCATGGATTGCTTCTGGGCTGAGATTGAGCATGGATCGCTTATTCTCAAGGAAGCAGAAGCTGCCAGATGGCTGCGCAGTGATACGATTGACAGTGTAAACTGGCTTCCGGCGGATCTGTCATTGATTGAAATATTGAAGAAAAATTTACAGTAAATCCATATATGATCAATGAACCATAAGCATATTATTGAATATCCGGAACACGCCCAGGTATTACAGAAGGAGGGTACCGTATGCAGGTCACATATCTAGGAACAACCGTATTGTTATTTGACGACGGCATCGATCAGATCCTGTTTGATGCCCATATCACCCGTCCTTCGATTCCGACGTTTCTGTTCGGGAAGATGCAGACAGACGAGAAGGCAGCAGAGCAGATCTTCCAGGTGCATGGTATGGATCGCCTTCGAGCGATCTTTATATCTCATTCTCATCATGATCATGTTCTGGATATGCCGTTTTTTGCCAATCGGACCGGTGCAGATGTCTATGGTTCGGAATCTACTCTGAACGTTGCCCGCGGCGGCCATGTTCAGGAAGAGAAACTGCATCTGTTCGCTGCAGGCAAGCTGGTCAGTATCGGTGAATACAGAATTACAGTCCTTCCGTCCAGACATTCCAAACCGGGATGTTACAACAATGATCTGGGACAGGAGATTATTGAGCCGGTTGTACAGCCGGCAGGCCGTAAAGCATTTAAAGAAGGCGGCTCCTACGATTTTCTGGTTCAGCATGGAAAGCGTACCTATCTGATCCGCCCCAGTTATAATTATATCGAAGGGCAGCTGGACGGCATCAAAGCGGATGTGCTGTTTCTGGGAGTTGCCGGAATTACGAAATCCACAGAAGAGGAGCGGGAGAGTTTCTGCCGGGAGACACTGGACAAGGTACAGCCGAAGCTGGTGATACCGATTCATTGGGACAATTTCTTTACACCTCTAAGCAAAAGGCAGTACGCTATGCCGGTATTTATGGAGAGTACACGGGAAGTTCATCGCCTGGCACGGCAGTGCTGTGAGGAAAGAAACATACAATACAAAATCATGCTTCCGCAGACAAAGCTGGGACATGTATAAGTTTATATTTAAGAAGCAGGGAATAACTATGGCAAAGAAACAAAATCCATTTAACGAATATGATATTTTTACACAGGCCGTTCATACGGGAACGGATTACGATGAAGGAACAGGAGCGGTGCGTCGACCGCTGCACATGGCAAACAGTTACAAACTGCCGGATGACCTCTCTCAGGTTAATTATTCTTCCACGGATCTGCTGATGTATTCGAGAAACGGAAATGCGAATCAGCACTGGCTGGAAGAAAAAGTGGCTGCTCTGTACGGAGCAGATGATGCGATCGTTCTGGCAAGCGGCGTGGGTGCACTGCATGCATTGTTCTGGACACTGTTAAGTTCAGGAGATCGTGTCGTTTATCCGAATGTAAGTTATATGGCAGTCTACCGCATGTTCCATGAACTTTTTAACAAAAAATTCAATGTTGATACAGTAATGGTGGACATGACCGATCTGGAAGCTGTAAAGCGGGCGATCACACCGGGAACAAAGCTTGTGCATATCGAGACCCCTGATAACCCTACGGTTGGCGTAACGGACATTGAGGCCATTGTGAAAATCGCTCATGAAAACGGTGCACTGGTTTCGGTAGACAATACGTTCGCTTCCCCGTATAACCAGAGACCGCTGGATCTGGGAGCTGATTTTGTCGTGGATGCGTTGACCAAATTCATCAATGGGCATGGAGATGCACAAGGAGGAGCGATTATTTCCAATGATCTGGAAACAATGGATCGAATCCGTTATGAGGCACAGGTTAATGTGGGAGCGGTAATCAGCCCGTTCAATGCATGGCAGATCTTCCGCGGCTCCGTAACCTTCCCGCTTCGGATGCAGCGTATCAATGAAAGTACGCAGAAGGTTGCCGAATGGCTGGAACAGAGAGAAAACGTGACATTTGTGTCTTATCCGGGACTTCCGAGCAATCCCGGACATGAGCTTGCAAAGAGACAGATGAAACATGGATATGGGGGTGTTATATCCTTTGGACTTGCAGCGGATGATAAAACCGTAGAACGTTTTTGTGCTGAACTGAAGATGATTACGTTTGCTGTATCGTTGGGACATGATGAAAGCCTGATCTTCCCGCAGCCAAGTTATGATGAAAGAATCAACCTTTACCCGGAAAAATTCCGAAAGGGCTTCATTCGATTCAGCATCGGGCTGGAGGATCCGGAGGATATTATTAATGACCTGGATCAGGCTTTACAGGCGATTGGATTGTAAGGCAGGCAATAGGTTTTGGAAGCAGAATCTCATTGTTTGTTGATTCAGGAGTAAAAGAGTGGTCTGGTGGATGTATTGGAGCAGGAAATTCGAGTGAACACAGAACTTCATACTTGTCTGGGAACCCTCCGTCTTTCGGAAACTGTCCGTTATCCGAACGGAGGGTACAGCTGTTTTTACACGGATGAGCAGATTGCCGTTATCATCGATTATGCCATCTGTGCAGCGGGTGCCGAAAAGCGTCTGTTTGAGTACAGTATGCTGACCGGCAAGCAGAATGATTACATGAAGAAATTCCAAAGGGTCTATCGTTTTCTTGCTGAGGATATGGCGGAGATCGATGATGTGCTTATGCAGAAGGAAGGCATTGCAGAGTATTCGTCCAATCAGAATGATCGGGCGGATCTGGCGGATGCCTCACCTCTGGAGATGAAGTTCGAAAATCTGTTCATGGATGTCTATGGGGCGGATGGTTCCAAATACCTCTGGAAGGAATATGGCGTTACCGATCTCAACGGACGAACGAAATATCTGGATTACTATCTGAAGACCGATGACGGAGAATATGCCATCGAAGAGAACGGTGTAAGCTATCATCATCCGCAGCTGATCGGTCTGCAGCGGTACAGGGAACAGCTGGCAAAACAGAATACCTGTGTGAATCAGAATATCAAATTGTTCCGTTTTTCCAGTGAGGACTGCCGGTTTGAAGACCGCATGGAGGATGACATTCGCTCCTTCTTCGGCCAGGACAGCAGAAAATTTCATGACCGGGGGCTGCTGGTCGATCGACCGGTTGCATTGTATGAGCACCAGAAGCTGACATTGGATAAAATAGAAGAGCAGCGGAAGGCCGGTGTGCGGAGTTTTCTGGTCGTCCAGCCGACTGCCAGCGGCAAGTCCAGGATCATGGAAGAGGATATAAAGGTTTTTGCCGCTGCCCGAACCAGAATAAAGGTTCTGATCCTTGTTCCGAATACCAATGTCAAAGAGGACTGGCTGCAGCGTGTGCAGACATCCCTCCTGTCTCTGCAGAAGGATATCCGGATCGTGACCTATGCCTATATGGAACGGCATTACCGGGAATACAGCCGGGAGTACTTTAACTATATGGTCGTTGATGAGGCGCACCATGCCGTGGCACCGGGACTGAAACGGGTGATCCAGTATTTTTCACCGGAGTTTCTGGTTGGAATCACGGCTACCGATGAACGGCCGGACCGCAGGAAGCTGGAGACGGTCTTCGGTTCCTATCATGTGGGAATGTCGCTGCAGGAGGCAATGGACAAAAACATAATTGCCCGGGCAAATGTCTATCGGATCGAGACGAATATCGATCTGAGTAAGGTACGGATCAATGAAAAAGAGTATGTAAATGCAGATCTGGAGAAGAGTATTCGTGTTACCTCACGTAACGAGCTGATCGTTGATGTGATCCGGGAGTATTTCTGTGACGGAGCAGTTGGAGAACGGCAGGGAATCATCTTCTGTGTCAGTGTAAAACATACGCTGGAAGTGGAGAAGCTGCTTCGTGCAGCCGGTATACCGGGCAGATCCTATACAAGCCAGAGCAAAGATCCGGAACAGATCATGGAAGACTTTAAGGCGCACCAGATCCGTTTTCTCTGCACCTGCCAGATGATCTCCGAGGGCTGGGATTATCCGGAGCTTGGCATATTGATCATGGCTCGGCCGACGCTGTCAAAGGTCCTTTATCTGCAGCAGCTGGGGCGCGGCCTGCGCAAGACTAATACAAAACAGAATGTATTTGTGGTGGATGTGGTCGATGAATACGGAAGCATAGTCAAGCCCTGTACGATGCATTCGATCTTTTCCAATCCGTATTATGTACCGTTTGGGGATATTGCGGAACGGGACTACCATGTCGGTGATTTCATTACGGTTGACGGTCTGCATGAACGTATTGAGCGGATCGTGGAAGTGGACATGGAGTCCTTTGAGCAGAAATACGGCGATTATCTGAGTGTGGAGCAGCTGGCCAGGGAGTATTTTGTCAGTACGGGCACCATTACAAGCTGGATCAAAAGCGGCAGGATCGTTCCGACCGCTGCATTTACTTTTGGAAGCAGGAAGATCTTTCTCTTCAGTAAGGAGGATGCAGAAAAGTACCGTGTGCAGCTGCAGATCCCCGTTCATAATGACGAGACCATTTACCGGGATTTCTTCGCATTTCTGGAGGAACGGGATTACTCGCTTTCTTATAAGATGCCGTTTCTTACCTATTTTATTAAGCATATGAACGCCTCCGGAGATGCGGAGATCGATGCGGTTCTAGATGATTATATTCGTTTCTATGAGAACCGGATCGAACAGGGACTGGTCGTAGACAGAAAGAGCTGTCCCTTTACAGCAGAGGTCTTGAAGGATCGTTCCTATGTGAAGCGGAATATGCTGACAAATCCATTTGAAAAGTTCGAACGAAAACGCTTCTTATATTATTCAAAGGATCTGGGGATCCTTTCCATGAATCATGCGCTGCATGCGCAGCTGACAAAAGGGGATTATGAAAAGATTTTAGAACAGATGCATTTGGATTTAGAGAACTATTATGCTAAACTGTAGGGATAAATAAAAAACTCGTTCGGGGATTCTGACCCGCACTCCTTATAGGACGTATTCGGCGTGAAACTGATATGCGGCTTCGTGTATGGAGGAGAAGCTGAGGTCTCTTCGATTGAGATGAAAGGTAAGGTAAATAATATGATGAAACATCCGATGCAGGAAATGATGGATAGACGCAGAAATGGAGAACTGACAGGTATTCCTTCTTATTGTACCGCGAATGAGCTGGTACTTGAGGCTGCCTTGATTCGTGCGAAAAAGACAGGAAAACCGGTATTGATCGAGGCTACTGCCAATCAGGTCAATCAGTTTGGCGGATATACCGGCATGAAACCGAAGGATTATTATGCAATGATCATGGAGCTTGCCAAAAAACACGGAGTTCCGGAGAATCAGGTTATTCTCGGCGGAGATCATCTGGGACCGCTTACCTGGCAGAAGGATACCGAGGAAGAGGCTATGGCAAAGTCTGAGGAGCTGGTATATCAGTATGTTCTTGCCGGCTTTACCAAGATCCATCTGGATACCAGTATGAAGGTGGCTGATGATCCGGAAGGTATCCTTTCTACGGAAACGATTGCCAGAAGAGGGGCTCGTTTGTATAAAGTCTGTATGAAAGCCTATGAAGAACGCCTGAAAGAGTACCCGGATGCGATGCGGCCGGTATTTGTTGTTGGTTCCGAGGTTCCGATTCCCGGCGGTGCACAGGAGGAAGAGGATACCCTTGCCGTAACCAGACCGGAAGCTTTTGCTGATACAGTGGATACCTATAAGAAAGCCTTTGCCGATGCCGGCGTTCCGGACGGCATGCAGGATGTGATTGCTGTTGTTGTTCAGCCGGGCGTGGAATTCGGTGATGATCAGGTATTCTATTACAACAGTTCGAATGCAAAAGAACTCTGTGACAAGCTGAAAGAATATCCGAATCTGATTTTCGAAGGTCATTCGACCGATTATCAGACAGCGGAAAGTCTTCGTGATATGGTGATCGATGGCATTGCGATTCTGAAGGTCGGTCCTGCCGTTACCTATGGTATCCGGGAAGGTTTGTTTGCACTGTCCATGATGGAGAAGGAACTGGTTCCTGCCGGAAAACGTGCAAGCCTGATCGAGACCATCGATGAAGTAATGACCGATGATCCGGGCAACTGGCAGAATCACTATCATGGAACCTACAAACAGGTTGCTCTTGCGAGAAAATACAGCTATTCCGATCGTGTCAGATATTATATGAACGATCCGAGAATTCAGGATGCGATCCGTAAGCTGTTTGACAATCTCGTCGAATACAAAATCCCGATGAATATGCTGCATCAGTACATGCCGATCCAGTATCGCAAGGTCTGCAGAGGAGAGCTGACTCTTGCCCCGAAGGATCTGGCAATGGATGGAGCCGTTCAGTTCATGGAGGATTACGAATTCGCTGCGCAGCAGTAAAAGGTGAGAAGGTTTTCTAATGGATACATTGGAGTATTATAATCAGAATGCCGTCAGCTTCTCGCAGAATACGCGGGATGTCGACTTTCATGAGATACAGCAGAGATTTCTGGCAAAACTTCCCGGAACCGGCCACATACTGGACTTTGGCTGCGGTTCCGGAAGAGATACCAGATTCTTTCTGGAGCAGGGATATATGGTTGATGCGGTCGATGGTTCTGCAGAGCTGTGCAGGATCGCTAGCCGCTACACCGGTATTCCTGTGAAGCAGATGCTGTTTCAGGAATTGAATGAAATGGATGCATACGCCGGAATATGGGCGTGTGCATCCATTCTTCACATTCCGAAGCAGGAACTGCTCGATGTGGTGCTGCGTATTCGTGATGCACTGAAGGAAGGGGGCGTTTTCTATACCTCCTTCAAGTACGGGGATTTTGAAGGAATGCGGAACGGAAGGTATTTCTCTGACTTTACTGAGGAAAGCTTCCGGATATTTATGCAGTCGGTTCCCGAACTGGTGCTGGAAGCGCAGTGGATCACTGGTGATGCACGTCCCGGAAGAGAAGAAGAGAAATGGCTGAATGTCATATATAAAAAAATACAGAAATCGGAATGTAACCTATGATCTATCTGATATTAGCCGTATTGAGCAGTGCTTCAGTGGCGGTTGCCATGCGAATTGGTAAAAAATTCAGTGAAAATAATTTGACTATGCTTGCAGTCAACTATGCCAGCTGTACTGTATTGGCAGGAATATTTGCAGGCACAGGACGTTTTGTTCCGGAACAATCCAGTATCGGACTTGGAATTCTTCAGGGGATTCTGTACCTGGTTTCATTCCTTCTGTATCAATACAACATTCGGAGGAATGGAGTGGTTTTGTCCTCTACATATATGAAACTTGGTGTGCTGGTACCTACACTTGCTGCCGTTTTTCTGTTTGGAGAAATGCCATCCGGATTGCAGATCGCAGGTGTTGTGTTATCAATTTTTGCGATTATCCTTATGAATTACGAAAAGGTGGATGACAGGATTCCTATAGAGATATCTTTGTTATTGCTTTTGATTGGCGGAGGTGCTGCCGATGTAATGGCAAAGGTTTATGAGCAGTATGGGGATGCCGATCGAAAAGAACAATATATATTTATAATCTTTTTGACGGCAATGATTCTCTGCAGCGCACTTGCAGCTTATAGGAGAGAAAAAATAACAATTCCGGATATCGTGTGTGGAATTCTGATTGGTGTTCCTAATTATTTCTCTGCTGTATTTCTTCTTCGTGCGGTTCACTATGTCCTGGCAGCCATTGTCTATTCAACATATAGTATAGCAACCATTGCCTGCACCAGTCTGACGGGTGTATTGTTATTTAAAGAGAAACTGAAAAGGAAGCAGTGGATCGGCCTCATAATCCTTCTTGGCGCATTGGGATGTCTGAATTATTAAATCAATATTATAGAGAATTGACGCACTTTTATATGAGGGGGGATACTTTGAGAGAAGAAGAGAAGATCCGGGCAGGAATATTGTTCTGTCCTGCAGATCCGGAGTTAAAGGCGATGAAACTTCGCACGCATAACCTGAATAATAATTATAATGCCACCTATGAGGATGAAACGGATAAAAGGGCGGCAATTCTAAATGAAATGGTCGGCGCTTTCGGAGAGGGCAGTTTTATTCAGGGACCGATTTATTTTCATTACGGAAAGCATACCAGAATCGGCTGCGAATTCTTCGGGAATTTTAATCTGACCATTCAGGATGATGCGGAAGTTACGATCGGGGATCGCTGTAATTTCGGTCCGAATGTGACGATCGTTACCCCGATCCATCCGATGGATGCAAAGGAAAGATACCAGATGCTGAATGCAGCCGGAGAGAAGAAACATCTGTGTTATGCCAGACCGGTGCATATCGGAAATGACTGCTGGTTCGGTGCTTCTGTCACGGTTTGTCCCGGCGTTACCATCGGTGACGGCTGTGTGATCAGTGCCGGCAGTGTTGTTACCAGAGATATACCTGCCAATTCCTTTGCAGCAGGCGTTCCCTGTCGGGTTATCAGGGAGATAACGGAAGCTGACAGTATGAGATACAAACCGGAGATTTTGGCAGATAACCGGGTAATAGAAGAGTGATTTATTTGTTTAATGAGGAGGGAACAGCATGAGTATTGCAAAAACAAAATTAAAACTATTGAGCATTGCGTTCTTTATTTTGTGTGCCTCTCTGTTATTTGGCTCACAGAATGTATTTGCTGAAGATCCAGAGGTAAAGATAGTGGAGAGTTATTCCTATGAAATAATTCCTCTAATGAAACCTTTCAACGAATATCTCTATATCAAGACAAATAATATGGACCCTACATCCTTCCGATTTGTTGATACAAAGTCCAAGTACTCCAATGATGAAGTAATACTTTCCTATGATAAAACGAACTATGCTGATGTAATATACGAAGATGCATCAATAGCCCGGGTAAAAGGCGGTTATCTTGTACACAGTGGTTCAACAGACGGCGGTACATTAAAACTGCAGGCATCCGTGAAGCTGAATTATTCGTATTTCAAGAGTACGATCTGGGTAGATACAAGCAGAACGATTACCATACCGGCTCTTGTCGATGAAGCAGATTATCTGATCAATACGTACGATCCCGGTAAGAAGACAAATTTCTTTGACAGACTTACAGCTATTGAACAGGGATTCAGCAAAATATGTCTGTACAGGGGAGCTTCTGTTCTGGGTAAGCTGAACAAAAGTGAAACGGCTCCTTATTATGGAATCTCATCGTCACCGCATAAAGATCAGTCCTTGTATATTCAGACTCCGTATTACCGATCGGATCGTAGATCCCTGCTTGCTTCGAGTATATATCCTTATAGATACGATTCATTGGGATATCCCTCAATGATAAGTACGATTGCATTAAGAATACAATCAGATGCTGCAGTACATTGGGATTCCTATTATCATGATACGGTTATAATTACCTATAATGGAGAAACGAAATCCTACGGCGGACAAGGACAAGGCGGCGGTCAGGCCGTTGCTGAGAATCAGATTTTGAAATATTACAAATTTGATAATTCCACTAATGATGAAGCTGCTGCAATTTCGCTGAAAAATTCCAAACAGCTGCTTTTGGATTATGGAAAACTGGAAGTGTACAAGGAAGAGGAACATGTTCCTGATCTTCTGACATGGAAGGATGTACAGAATACGGTAGGAAAAGAGGGGGCACATATCCAGATCGTCAGACTGGGCAGCAGCTCCGGTTATGGTCCCGCAGGAATAGGATATTCATATATTTATGATGATGGCTATACATACTATTCAGATAGTAATGGGTTCTATGGAACAGCAGTTTCGGATGCATGGTTTGGTGGAAGATATTATAATGACAATGAATGTTTTGAATACGGAGCCTCGTTTGAAGAGCATTCGACAGCTGATATTTATATTAAAGATCCTGTAATTCCGGTTCCGGAAGAATGCGTATACTACTATGGACCAACTGAGGACAATAACCGGTCTTATCGATTGCTTGACTTTTCAACGTACACTGGTTATGATGCTGCAACCGGTGTCTGGAAAGGCGTGTTTAAATTTACTTATTACAGTTCCACAGATACATGGGAAGCAGAGGTTATAAGTCAGGCATGCAGAGGTAAAAACGGAGCTTTTGTGTCGGATAATACTTTTATTGAGGCATATACATTAACCAGAGAAGAAGTGCTAGCCCTTGGTATTGACAGCAATAAGGATAGATATCCGGATACCTATTATACCTATAATAAGCTTACACCCCCCGGTACACTGATCAGTGTAGGAACAAGATACGATGATCCTGATACAGGAAGAAGCTATCTGGCCGGAGATAATGGAGAATTCGAGGAGATCCTGCTGGAGATCAAGGAAGATGAAGTTGAACTGAAAACAAAGGATACCTATGAGCTTGATCATACCATTTCACTTCCGGACTCCTGGGGAAAAGCCAAGTGGTCAAGCAGCGATCCTTCTGTTGCATCCGTTGATCAGAATGGAAAAATTACTGCAATTCGATTCGGAAAAGCAACGATAACGGCATCATCTGAAAACGGAGAATGTCAGGACAGCTGTGAAGTTACTGTCAGATTCTATGATGCAGTAGAAGGGGTAGTAAACGGCAGCAATAGAATTACAGCCAATATCAGCAGTGCAATCAACTGGATGGCCGAAAGTGAAATCACCAAAGGATATGACGGTAAATATTTCGGATCCTTTAAAGAAACTTCACGTGCCGATTTCGTTATCTTTCTGTGGAGATTTGCAGGAAAACCGGAAGCTGATGAAACAAATATAAAGACATTTAACGATATCGAAGGGGTATATGCACCGACTTCGGCAACGTATCAGGCGATTTCCTGGGCGGCATCTACAGGCATAATTAACGGTTACAGTGACGGCAGTTTCAAGCCCAAAAACAGCGTTTCCAGAGGTCAGGTTGCAATCATGCTCTGGAAATATGCAGGTCAGCCGGAAATCGTGAAGCCGTATACAGCATTCCCGGATGTGACTGTAAATAAGAAAACAGGTATTACCGCCAATACGGTTACAGCCATCAACTGGGCACAGTCGGAAGGCATCGTAAAAGGATATGGAAGCGGAGCATATAAGGGAACCTTCCAGCCGCTGGGCAGCTGTCTGCGGTTCCAGATGTCCATTATTCTCTGGAGATATGCAGATATGATGCAGACACTTCCAAAAACAGGTGAAAAAACAGGTGCTGGTAAGATCGAGACTGATGAGGAAGAAATAGCAGAAGATATAGAAGTGTCAGAAGAAGTGATCTCGCTGTCTGAGGCAGATGAGGATATTCCGATCAGTGAAGAAGACTCTGTGGAGATCGAGTTTGAAGCAGCTGAGGAAGTTGAGACAGAATCTGATGCTGAATC
>JAUNAK010000077.1 GCA_030527665.1 Eubacteriales bacterium | reverse complement strand
CACAGGTGTGGTATGGAGCAAAAGTGTGCAACTTGTTATTGCAATTTTGGAAAAATATTTGCAATGAAGGTTTCTAAAGTATATCCGCTGCTTGTAGCGAAGGCAGAACGAAAGGGCAGAACAAGAAAGGAGGTAGACACCGTCACCTGCTGGCTTACCGGCTATACACCAGAGCGGTTATGTGAGCAGATCGAAAAAGAGGTGGATTACCGGACTTTTTTTGAGGAAGCGCCGGAGATGAATCCGCATTGTCATCTGATCACAGGAAGTATCTGCGGTATCAAAGTACAGGAGATTGAGGATCCGCTGATGCAGAAGATCCGGTATCTGGACAAGCTGGTGGATGAACTGGCCAGAGGAAAGAAAATGGAAAAAATACTGCGATGATGAATAGGAAAAGTCTGATTAATGGACCGATTTTTTCTTCGATGAGTCTGTTTGCAATTCCTCTGCTTCTGGGAAATCTTCTGCAGCAGCTGTACACGATCATTGATACCTGGATCGTAGGGCGATATCTCGGTGCGGGGGCGCTGGCTTCGGTTGGCGCTTCGTTTGCACTGATGGTATTTCTTACATCCGTGCTGATCGGATTGTGTATGGGAAGCGGTGTCGTCTTTTCGTACGATTACGGAGAAGGTGCTTATACGCGGCTGGAACGAAGAATCGGGACCGCGTTCCTGGGAATCCTGACTGCGACAGGATGTATAACGATCCTGTCGCTGGCATTGCTTCCGCATATTCTGCATTGGGTGCAGATTCCGGCTGAATTAGATCAAATGACGGCAGAATATCTGCATATTGTGCTGCTGGGAATTCCGGCGGTTTTTCTTTACAATTTTTTCGCAGGGTATCTGCGTGCACTGGGCAATTCACTTCTTCCGCTGCTGATTCTGACAGCGGCAACTTTCACAAATATCGGGCTGGATTTCCTGTTTGTACTGCATTTCCATATGGGTATTCGGGGAGTTGCACTGGCAACGGTCATTGCCCAGCACGAATCGGGACTGCTGCTGATGCTGTATTGTATGTTTCGGGACAGGCATATTCAGCGGGCATGTATAGGGATGCATATCGTGAGTGAGGATCTGCGTATCCTGGGACGGTATTCTCTGTATACCTGCCTGCAGCAGTCGGTGATGAATCTCGGAATCCTGATGGTACAGGGAATCGTCAACAGTTTCGGTGTGACTGTGATGGCTGCTTTTTCAGCCGGCGTGAAAATTGATGCATTTGCCTACATGCCGGCGCAGGAATATGGAAATGCATTTTCGACATTTATTGCACAAAACCATGGGGCAGGCAGAATGGATCGGGTACGGAAGGGAATCCGAATCGGTTTTCTGACGAGCATCGTGTACTGTATCGCCGCCTCCATCGTACTATGTGTCTTTGCACCTGCATTGATGCAGGTGTTTCTGGATGCAGGTGAGGTGGAAGCTGTTGCTATTGGAACCGGGTATCTGCAAATTGAAGGTGCTTTTTATGTGGGAATCGGAATTCTGTTTCTATGGTATGGATTGTTCCGGGCAATAGGAAAACCACAGGTTTCACTGATCCTGACGATCCTGTCACTGGGAACAAGAGTTGTTCTGGCATATCTGTCGGCAGCGACAGCTATCGGCTATGCCGGCATATGGTGGGCGATTCCGATCGGTTGGGCACTGGCGGATCTGACCGGTGTGATTCTGTGGAGGAAGTTAAAACACTGCTGAGATACACGCTGTGAGCATGTGTATGGCTTAGAGGCAAATAATGTATATATAAAAAGGAGTAAATAGAAATGCTGGTATTGTGTTATCCGAAATGTTCAACATGTAAAAAAGCAGAAAAATGGCTGGAGGAAAAGAATATCCCGTTTGAGAAAAGAGATATTGCAGCAGAGAATCCGTCCTATGAGGAATTGAAAGAATGGTATGACAAAAGCGGCCTGCCGTTGAAACGCTTCTTCAATACAAGTGGAAACCTGTATAAGGAGCTGCATCTGAAGGACAAACTTGCGGAGATGAGCGAAGAGGAACAGCTGCGGCTGCTGGCAACCAACGGAATGTTGGTAAAGAGACCGCTGGTCATTGATGAGGCGGTTGTATTGACCGGGTTCAAAGCAGCAGAGTGGGAGGAAAAACTACTCTGAATCGGATTTTCTGAGGGGGGGAGAAACATGAAAGATGCAATAAAAATCAGAGGTGCACGGGTACATAACCTGAAAAACATCAATGTAGATGTCCCGCTTGGAAAAATCGTTGGAATCTCCGGTGTGTCGGGATCGGGAAAGTCTTCACTTGCGCTGGGGGTCATCTATGCAGAAGGATCCAGACGCTATCTGGATTCGCTTTCCACATATACAAGGAGAAGGATGAATTTTTCGGCAAAGGCAGATGTGGATGAGGTATTGTTTGTTCCGGCTGCACTTGCCATGCATCAGAGACCCGGCATTCCGGGAATACGAAGCACGTTCGGCACGGGAACGGAAACCCTGAACAGCATACGGCTGCTGTTTTCCCGACTGTCTGCACATCGATGTCCGAACGGACACTATGTGGAACCGTCGATGGCTGTTGCCGCCGAGCAGGAACTGATTTGTCCGGAATGCGGCATACACTTTTTCGGACCTTCGGCCGAGGAACTGGCATTCAACAGCCAGGGCGCCTGTCCCTGCTGCGACGGAACCGGAAGTGTACAGACAGTGGATATGGACAGCCTGATTCCGAATGAGGATCTGACGATCGACGAAGGCGCGGTTGCACCCTGGAACAGTCTGATGTGGTCCCTGATGAAGGATGTCTGCAGAGAAATGGGTGTTCGAACCGATATTCCGTTTAAGGAACTGAGCGAGGAAGAGAAGGAAATCGTATATCATGGTCCGACCGTGAAAAAACACATCCTGTATAAGGCAAAAACCTCCAATGTCGCTGCAGAAATGGATTTTACCTATTACAGTGCGGTTGCTACGGTTGAAAATGCACTTTCCAAAGTAAAAGACGAAAAGGGAATGAAGCGGGTGGAAAAATTTCTGAAGCAGGGAGTCTGTCCGGATTGTAAGGGAACAAGGCTTTCCGAAGCAGCCAGAGCACCAAAGCTCCGGGGAATCTCTCTGGATGAAGTCTGCAAAATGACACTGAGCGAAATCACTGCCTGGGTAAAAGGGGTTCCGGAATCCCTTCCCGAGGAGATGCGTCCCATGGATAAGAGCATCTGCGATTCTTTTCTGGAAAATGCATCCAGGCTGTTGGATCTGGGATTGGGTTATCTTACCCTGGATCGTGCGGCGTCGACCTTGTCCAACGGAGAGCGGCAGAGAATGCAGCTGGCAAGAGCCGTGCGGAACCGAACGACCGGTGTGCTGTACATTCTGGATGAACCGTCGATCGGACTGCATCCGGATAATATCAAAGGACTGCTGGGTGTCATGGAAGATCTGATCGCAGACGGCAATTCCATTGTCCTTGTCGATCATGATACACATGTGTTGGAAAAAAGCGACTGGATCATTGAGATGGGACCGGAAGCGGGAAGCAAAGGCGGCGAAGTGATTGCAGAGGGAACAGTGGAAGAGATCCGCAGGAACCCGAAGTCCAAAATCGGTCCGTTTCTGCAGCAGGATACAGAGCGGATCCGTAAGGCATGTGCTGCTGATGCACTTTTTGCCAATGGGACAGTGCGGATGAAAACAAATCCGATCCATACGGTGAAGCCGCTGTGTGTAGAAATACCGAAGGGAAGACTGACTGTGGTCACCGGGGTATCCGGATCGGGTAAAACGACTATGGTTCTGGAATGCCTGATTCCGGGAATCAAAGCCATGGCTGACGGCCAGAAGCTGCCGGAACAGGTTCGGGAGATCGAAGCAGAAGGTATCCGGCAGATCAAGCTGATCGATGCAGCACCGATCGGTATCAATGTGCGTTCAACGGTGGCAACCTATGCGGATGTGCATGATGAGCTTCGGAAAGTGTATGCAAGAACCGCTGAAGCGAAGAACAGAAAATTAAAAGCAGGAGAATTTTCCTATAATACAGGCAGTCTCCGATGTCCGGTATGTGACGGCACAGGCATGATCAGTCTGGATGTGCAGTTTCTGCCGGATGTCAATATCACCTGTCCGGAATGCGGCGGAAGTCGTTACCGAAAAGAGGCGGAACTGATCAAACGTCCGCATAAGAAAAGGGAGGAAAGCTGTTCGCTGCCGGAGCTGATGGACATGGATGTAACGGATGCGCTTGCAGCCTGTGATGATCTGAAGAAGGTATCGGAGAAGCTGGAGATTCTGAAGGAACTTGGACTTGGCTATCTGAAGCTTGGCGAGGACACGCCCAGTTTATCCGGCGGAGAGGCACAGCGGCTGAAACTTGCCAGCGAGATGAAGAAGGGACAGGAAGATACGATCTTTGTATTCGACGAACCGACGATCGGTCTGCATCCACTGGATACGCAGACACTGCTTTCCGTGTTCAACAGTCTGGTAGAATCGGGGGCAACAGTCATTGTCATTGAACACGATCTGGATGTGATACGCAATGCCGATTACATGATTGATATGGGACCGGGAGGCGGAGAAGCCGGCGGACAGATCGTATGCAGCGGAACGCCGGAGCAGGTTCAAAACAATGCGGAAAGTGTGACAGGAAAGTATATCCGATAAGGGATGAATCCCGAATGGGACGATGAAGAAACAGGATATAATCAGCAGCATGGAGCCGACAAAATAGAAGCAGGTGGTGGAGTATGTCATTTGTAAAAGTAAAAGAGTACCTGAACGTAAAAGGATTAGAGGATAAAATAACGATACATAAGGATACGATCGATACCGTGGAGCATGCGGCACAGCAGATCGGCTGTTCGGAAGCAGAGATAGCGAAGACATTGTCTTTTATGGTAAATGATCAGCCGGTGATCGTTGTCATGGCCGGAGACGGAAGAGTGAACAGTTCCAAGTTTAAAGCGGTTTTTCATACAAAACCGCATATGGTGCCGCGGGACAGTGTTAACGCGCTCATCGGACATGAGCCCGGTGGTGTATGTCCGTTCGGCGTAAATAAGGGAATCCCGATCTGGCTGGATATTTCCATGAAGCGATTTGCAGTCGTGCACCCGGCAGGCGGCGACGAGTACACGTCGGTAGCACTCACCATAGAAGAACTGGAGAAGGCTGTTGACTATGAGGGATGGTGTGATGTCTGCAAAGGATGGGAAAAAGATGCAGACGCATGAAAACGGAATATAAAAAATGAATGCCTGCAGGGTTCTCAGACACAGAGAATCCTACAGGCATTCTGCGTGAAAGGCCGGTTTTCCTGGTTTCTTCTCTTGTCTGAGCTTCCGATCCAATATATAAACAGAAACGGATTTCCCATGTCGCAAAACCCCCTTTCCCATGTCATGTTTTACTCTTTTGAACAGGGCCGTCTCCGAATACAATAAGCTCATCAAATGAAACAGCGGTGACGAAAGGAGAAGAGAAATGAGAAAGACAATCAAACCCGGACAGCCGTGGTTGGATACGAACGGAAAACGAATTCAGGCCCATGGCGGCAGTGTGATTTGTGTTGATCATAAATTTTACTGGTATGGAGAAAACAAAGAAAAAACGACTGGAACCGATGCTCTCTGGCACTGGGGAGTCAGATGCTACTCTTCCGATGACCTGTGCGATTGGAAGGACGAAGGCGTTATCATTCCTCCGAATCCGGATGATCCGACATCACCGCTTCATCCGAACTCCATGATGGATCGACCGCATATTATCTACAATGAAAAAACAAAGAAATATGTGGCATGGCTGAAGATTATGAACGATCCGTCCGGTTTTGCGGTTCTGACAGCAGATCATATTTTAGGACCGTACGAGATGGTGGATCCGCACGTGAATCCCTGCGGACAGCTGGTTGGAGATTTTGATCTCTGTGTGGATGCAAAGACCGGCAAAGGATATGTCATCAGTGAAAAACCACATACAGCTGTTTACTGTGCGGATCTGAATGAAGAGTATACAGATGCACAGAGCGGCTATTCAGAGCATTTTCAGCATGAGGCACCGCCGTTGTCCAGAGAGGCACCTGCACACTTTATCAGAAACGGAAAACATTATCTGATCACCTCGGGAACGACTGGATATTTTTCCAATCCGTCGGAGGCAGCGGTTGCCGATGACTGGCACGGTCCGTACCGGGTGCTCGGAAATCCGCATCCGTCGGATACATCAAAAACATCCTTTAATTCACAGATCTCATCTGTTTTCAAGCATCCGTACAAAAAAGATCTGTATATCGCGGTTGCGGATCGGTGGAGACCGGAGATTCCGGAGCTCGCCGGTGAGAATTACCTGAACGGTAAATATTCGGACCAGATCCAGGAAAAATTCCGCAGAATCTTTGATCCGAAGATTGAATTTGTATTTACGGAAGAAGATGCAAAAGATATGAGAATCAACTCCTCCATGTCGGATTATGTATGGCTTCCCCTTCGGTTCGAAGGAGAGAATGTCATCATTGACTGGGTGGATGAGTGGAGCGTAGATGATTATGAGGAGGAAAAGTAAAATGGAATCACAGAAAAGATTAAAATTATCAGAGATCCTTGGCTTTGGAGTAGGCTTGCTTCCGGGAACAGCCAATTCACTGCTGGCAGCATTTTTGACCATGTTCTATACAGACAGTCTGAAAATGGCAGCTGGTGCTGTCGGAACCATGTTCCTTATTTCCAAACTGTTTGATGGAATTACAGACCTGATTGCAGGAAATCTTATTGACAAGACAAAAACAAAATGGGGAAAAGCCAGACCGTGGCTTCTGTGGCTGGCAGTTCCGCTGGGAATTTCACTGGCACTGATATTCTTCGTTCCGATCAATGCATCGGAAACCGGAAAACTGATTTATGCATTCTTAACGTATAACCTGTTTTCTTCCATTCTGTATACAATGGTCGGTGTTGCAGGAAACACGATGATGCCGCTGATGACACAGAACGGTGCGGATCGTGGTAAACTGGCAATCGTAGCACTGCTTTTCGGACTGGGCGGTACCATCCTCGGAATGTCCGCAACATTTCCGTTTATCTATGCAATGGGCGGTGATGTAAGAGCATGGAGAATCGTATTCTGTGTATACGGTGCAATTTCCACTGCCGGACTGCTGCTTTCTTTCCTCTTCACAAGAGAGCATGTACAGTCTGTAGAATCTGTAAAAGCTGCCAATGATGCCGAAGCAGCACAGCCGAAGATGACCTTCAAAGAAGGCGTAAAAAACTTTGTTAAGAATAAATATTTCCTTTTCGCATTATATGTAGTACTTCTGATGAACCTTGCCAATAACATTAACTCCGGTTCACAGACATACTTCTACAAATATGCGATGAATGATCCGATGCTTACAACCAAATTAAACCTTGTTAATCTGGTTCCGACGATCCTCAGTGTTCTTTTCCTTGCACAGCCGTGTCTGAAGTTTCTGGGAAAGAAAAAGAGTGTTTATCTCGGTGCGACTCTGCAGGCAGTAAGCTATGCGATCCGCGGTTTTGCCGCAGTTACCGGAAGCATGACACTTCTGGTGATCGGAACAGTTCTTGGCGCTCTGGCAACCGGCCCGGTTGCTATCCCGATCAACCTGCTGGTAGCGGATGCTGTTGATTACGGCGAGTACATCACAAGTAAGCGAATCGAAGGTACAGGTAGTGCTATTGTAAGTTTTTCTCAGAAGGTTACTTCCGGAATTGCTGCAGCCCTTGTAGGATGGATCCTGCAGTGGACCGGTTATGTAGCTGATGTACAGCAGAGTGCAGCGACACTGGCCGGTATCAATACCATGTTTGCATGGCTTCCGATGATCATTCTGGTACTGATCATGCTGGGATATGTTCTGATCTATCGTTATGATAAAGAGGAGCCGATGGTTCTTGCGGAACTGGAAAACAGAAAAAAACAGGCAGCAAGTGAAAATTGATAATGAAAATATAGGTAAGGGGGACAGAAATGTCCCCCTTTTCATATTGCAGACAAAGCCGAATTTCCTGAAGGAATCCTTTGCGCAGGCTGCATATGAAGCGGATGAACGGATGGAGAATACGCTGTAGAGCTGAAAATCCGGGGGAATTGTAATTTGCTGCCTGCCTGCAAATGTGGACATGACCATTCAAAAGATATATTATTAGAGTTAAATGGGAGGGGAAATGACTCTCAGAACCAGACTTGAATAATGGAGGGACAGGAATTGAAGAAAAGTACATGGATTATGTGCCTTGGATTGTGTGCAGCAGTTCTGGCATTCACTGCAGGGACCGGGGTAAACGTACAGGCGGCAGAAAGTGCATCGGAAGGATTCGATCCTCTGGACACATCATTGACGATCGATGGAAATACGTATACGTTTCCGGACACTGTGGAGAATCTGCAGGAAGCCGGTCTGCAGATAACCGTACCTAAAAATGTAAGTCCGGACAAATATTATCTGGTGGATGCGGAGGATGCAAATAAAGTCAGCTTTACCGTATATGTGGAGAGACTTGACGGAGTTATGTATGCGACCGGGTATCAGGTGGAGGCCTCCGATGGAGAAGGAACGATCGCAAGCGGTATTTCGCTGGATGATATGAAGGCAAAAACACTGCAGAAACAATTAAAATCCCTGGAAGAGCAGGGATACGAGGGAATTAAAATTAATAAAGAGGAATTCGCAGTTTATACAATGCATGTTGGACGATCCTGGAATATCTATCTTGATAAAAAAAATATAAGAAAAGTATCTTTTCAGGACAGTCTGCTTCGTACCTACGGTACCGGAGATGCAGCTGCTGCGAAGAAAACATCTAAAGTGCCGGACGATCTGGCAGCCGACGAATTTGTTCTGAATGGTATTCGATACGGAGCCAAGTCTACCATTCAGGACCTGATGGACAATGGCTGGAAGATGACAGATAGTGATCTGAAGGCAGGAAAATCCACTACACTGCAGCCAAATTATTATTCGGTCAGCGGTGCCTGGCTCTGTAACGGAGACAGTATGATTTACGTAACGCCTTACAACACGAATACTCAGACTAAGAAGATTCTGGACTGCAGCATTGGAAGTATTAAGGGACGTAAGGAATGGAATACGGATATTCATCTGACGAAGGGGCTGACCCTTGGTTCTTCCTTAAAAGACTTCGAAGGTGCCTTAGGAGAACAGTCAAAAGATACATTCACACTGGAGAACGGTGAGAAGATTTCGGTTGCATATCCAAAAGATAAGAGCGTGTATGAAATTGTGCTGGAGAAGCATTGAAGTTGAGTGATTAAGGAAATTACAGCTGTTGGGAATAACAGACGGTATCTTGCGGTTGTACGGAGTAGAAGATATCGAGAAACAACCGCATCGGAGAGATTCCGATGCGGTTGTTTTGCAGTGCGCCTGGCAGCTTTTGCGAAGGGAGGAATCCATATGAAAGTTTTTTTGACCAGCTCTCCGTTTCTGCCGGACACGGAGGGACCAAGATTCAATCCTGCTAACGGTCTGGTGGAAGGATTAAAGGAGGCTCTGCCGCCTTTTCCCAGAGTTTTGTGTGTGGCTTCAAGTCCTGACAGGCATGATCTGACCTGCCGCTATGGCAATGACATTCCCCGGGCACTGGCATTCGAGGGAATTGATGTCGGTGGTTTCCAGGTTCTCACCAATCGGACCAGGGAGGATGCCAAATGGATGATCGATCACAGCGACTTTCTGGTGCTTCATGGCGGTCATGTTCCCACCCAGAATGCCTTCTTTCGGGAAATCGGGCTCCGGGACCTGCTGGCGGACTATGACGGTGTGGTCATGGGAATCAGCGCGGGTACGATGAATGCTGCCGACAGGGTTTATATGCAGCCGGAGGAGGAAGGGGAGTCGTCACCGGAATTTGTTCGCTGGGCTGATGGTCTGGGATTGTCTCAGATCAATGTTCTTCCGCACTACCAGAATGTAAAGGATGATATCGTAGATGGTCTCAGGCTCTTTGAGGACATCACTTACCCGGACAGTTTCGGCCATACCTTCTTTGCGCTTCCTGACGGCAGTTTCGTCTATGTTGAAGATGGTAAGGAAACGATCTTTGGCGAAAGCTACCGCATCCGAGACGGCATTCTGGAACAGATGACTGTGAACGGTCAATGCCGGCTCCTTTCGGAACCGGAATAAAGAAATACTTTCCCAATTGGTATATAATTTCAAGACTTCTGATGAGGATGCCCCTTGGAAGAAGAAAGATATGTAATTTATAACTTGACTCTGACGTTACGTAATAGTCTATTCTGGAATTACCAGAAAGGAGGGATGAGCGATGATGACGGTAAATGAAGTGAGCAAGTTAACAGGGGTGAGTATACGCACTCTTCAATATTACGATAAGATTGGACTTTTACATCCGACGGGATATACAGAGTCCGGTTATCGGCTGTATGACGATGCAGCGTTGGAGACCATGCAGCAGATTTTACTATTTCGTGAGCTTGAATTTCCTCTGAAAGATATCAGGAAAATTATAACAGCGCCTGATTTTGACAGGAATCGGGCATTGGAACAGCAGATCGAATTGCTGACAATGAAAAAAGAACATCTGGAAAACCTGATACTCTTTGCTCGTGGAATAAAAGGAATAGGAGTAAAAACAATGGATTTTTCCGCATTTGATACAAGAAAAATAGACGAATATGCTGCAGAAGCAAAAGCAAAGTGGGGTAAAACAGCTGCATATCAGGAATTCATGAAAAAGAGAAACGGAAAAGAATATACGGACGAGGAAGATAGAAAACTTCAAGAAGAATTTATGAAGTGCTTTGTTCGTTTCGGTTCTCTTCGGGAACAGGATCCTGCATCAGAAGAGGTTCAAAAACAGGTTCAGTTTATGCAGAACTTTATGACAGAACATTTCTATACATGTACAAATGAAATCCTTAGTGCACTTGGAAAGATGTATTCCGGTGGTGGTGATTTTACGGAGAACATTGATCAGGTTGGTGGAGAGGGAACCGCGGTATTTGTGGCAAGAGCAATCGAGATTTATTGTAAGTAATGTGAAAAGAAAGTAACCCTAAGGTACACCAAAACCAGGTACAGAGTAAAATGATTATCCCCAAATATGACGGCAGGCAGAACTTGAAGTGTTCTGCCTGCCGTTTTTTGAAGAGCTGTATTTGTATTGATAATTCCATCTGTCCTAACAGGTATTGGATTTGAGTTGGTTAAAGTTTAGTCGAGTTAAGTTGACTAAAACGTAGTTTAGTAATATAATCAAGATATATAAAAGGAGGCTAATAGATGTTTGTTGGAAGAAAAAAGGAATTAAATGCCTTAGACAGATTATATAAATCAGATAGATTTGAATTTGCTGTAATTTATGGTCGGCGTCGAGTGGGAAAGACTTCTTTGATCAACCATTTTATAGATGGTAAAAAGGCTATCTATTTTATGGGGGTAGAAAGCAATGAAAAACAGAATCTGGAAAATTTCAGTAAAAATATTATTGAGTTTAGCAGCGGAATTCAGGCAGAAACTTCTTTTGCATCTTTTCAAAGTGCGTTAGAGTATGCTTTTGAATTGGCGAAAGATGAACGTATTATACTGGCAATAGATGAATATCCATATGTTGCAAGATCATCCAAAAGTCTTGCATCTACACTGCAGATGTTAATTGATCAATATAAGGACCATTCAAAATTAATGTTGATTCTATGTGGTTCTTCCATGTCATATATGGAGGATCAAGTTCTTGCATATAAGTCTCCACTCTATGGAAGACGGACTGCACAGATGAAGATTGTGCCATTTAACTTTGATGAATGCTGTACTTGCTTGAAAGGGTTGTCGGATGAGGACAAGGCATATATCTACGGTATTGTTGGTGGTACTCCACAGTATCTTCTTCAGATGAATGACAGTCTAAGTATTGAGGATAATATTAAAAACACGTATTTGAATCCGACATCATTTCTTTATGAAGAGCCGGTCAATCTTCTGAAACAAGAGGTAAGGGAACCTGCAATTTATAATGCAATTATTACTGCAGTAGCAACCGGATATTCAAGAATGTCAGAGATATCGACAAAAGTCGGAGAGAGCACCACAGTTTGTTCGGGATATTTGAAAAATCTGATAAATCTTGGAATCATTAAGAAAGAAACTCCCTATGGAGAAAAAGAATCCAGAAAATCAATTTATTCCATTGAAGATAATATGTTTTATTTCTGGTATCGATTTGTTTTAGACAATACATCAGCAATTGCACGAGGAGCTGAGGATCTTGTTTATAAGAAAATCGAAGTTCAACTTAATGATTATATGGGAAAAGTATTCGAGGAGATTTGTACGCAATATTTGTGGAAATCATTGCTTGCGGGGAAAATATCGATTGAATTTACATCGCTGGGTCGTTGGTGGGGCAATGATCCACGAAAGAAAACACAAACTGAGATTGATATTATGGGAGAGCAGGACAGTAGTGCGGCAATCTTTGGTGAATGCAAATGGAGAAATGAAAAGGTGGATCTGGATGTGTTAGAGACACTCATTGATCGAAGCAGATTGTTCCGTTATACGAAAGTTCACTACTTTCTGTTTTCAAAAACTGGATTTACAAAAGGATGTATGGAAAAAGCAGATGAATTGAAAAATGTAACTTTAGTTAGTTATGAGGATATTGTAAAAAAGTAAGGGTAAAGGGGCAATCAAAGAAAATTATATAAAAAGGGATAGGTTTGACGACCTATCCTTTTTGTTTGTAAAAAAAATGATAATATATTAACAAATGATATTGACTCTCCAGCTGCCGTAGGGTTTATAAAGAAAACAACAAATAACACGCACACCAGGAGGGCACAATATGCGTTTGGAAAAGATGTTTACACCGCTTCAGATTGGAAGTATCGAGCTTAAAAACAGATTTGCAGTTACTGCAATGGTTTGTAACATGTGTGATGAGAATGGCTATGCGACCGAGCAGTACATTAAGTATCACGAGGCAAAAGCCAAAGGCGGATACGGATTAATTATTACAGAAGATTACGCGGTAAATGCGAATGCTGGCGGCTACAAGAGAGTGGCAAGAATCTATAAGGAAGATATGATTGAGGGCCATAAGAAAATGACCGATGCGGTACATAAGTATGGTGCAAAAATCTTTGCGCAGATTTATCATGCAGGTCGTCAGTCTAATAGCAGTGTAAATGGGGGAGTTCCTACAAAGGCAGTTTCCCCGACATCTTGTCCCTGGAACAGAGAAATGCCACAGGAAATGACAATCGAAGAGATTCATTCTCTTGTTAAAGACTTTGGTATTACCGCTAAAAACGTTAAGGCTGCAGGATTCGATGGACTTGAAATTCATGCAGGTAATGGTTACCTGATCGCTGGCTTCTTGTCTCATTTTCAGAATAAAAGAACAGATGAGTATGGTGGATGCTTTGACAACCGTATGCAACATAGTCAAGTAAATGGACACGATTTTTAAATATATTTTTCAGGAAAG
>JAUNAK010000076.1 GCA_030527665.1 Eubacteriales bacterium | reverse complement strand
TGAGAAGCACCTGCAGAAAGCTGGGAAGCACCGCTTAAGAGCTCAGGAGACTTGCTGTTCAGCTGACTTGTGCCGGCTGCAAGCTGAGCGGCACCTGTGGAAAGCTGGTAGATACCTGCATTCAGTGCACCGCTGTTGCTTTCCAGTGCAGAGGTTCCTGCAAGGAGGTTGGAAGCACCTGCGGAGAGCTGACCGATTCCTGCGGAAAGAGCACCCATGCTTCCGGATACAGACTGTACACCGCCGTTGACTTGTGCAGCGCCTGCAGAAAGGGCAGAGGCAGATTCGGCAAGAGCAGCAGAGGAGCCTGCGGCAGCCTGTGCGGTTCCTGCAGCTGTCTGTGCATTGGCGAGTGCGGAAGCAACCGTACCCTGTGCCCCCTGCAGCTGACCGATCAGACCGGCGATCTGGCCGTTTACAGCATCGACCTGTGCATTATAGGAATCTGCGGAAGGGGCACTAATGGCATCAATGGAGCCGATCGCTCCGTAAAGAGCACCGATCGCACCAGAGTTATCTACTTCCGGATCAGCGGAGAGAGCACCGATTGCAGCATTGATCTGAGCAATGGCAGCCTGCTTATTTCCTTCGACATCACCTGCGGATACGTAACTCAGCTGCATGCCGGAAAGGGTTCCGATCGCAGCATCGATCTGTCCGCTGAGATTTGTAAGATCTGCAGCGGATGCAGAAGCGGATCCGCCGGCTGCATTGATGGCATCGGTCAATGCGGGAACAGACTGGGAAAGTGCGGCAAGTCCGTCACTAAGAGTCTGGGCACCGCTGGTCAGATCGGCAATGCTTCCGGTTCCTGCAGAAAGCTGAGACTGCAGATTCTGCAGTCCGTTGTTAAGCTCGGCAGCGCCGGCATTTGCAGCGGAAACACCCGCTGTATAGTTGTTGATTCCACCCTGAAGGGAAGCCGCACCTGCCTGCAGGGAGGCTGCACCGTTATTTGCTTCGGCAACACCGCCGGTATACTGCGCCAGTCCGCTCTCCAGCGATTCCGTACCGGATTGCAGCTGGGTAGCACCTGCCTGAACAGCGGAAACGCCGTCCAGATACTGATCGATTCCGGTTGCAAGGGTCTGTGCACCGCTGCTGAGAGAAGCAGCACCGGTATTGACCTGATCGGCACCGGTCTGCAGGGAAGCGGCACCGGTATTGACCTGAGCTACACCGCCGGTATACTGTGTGATTCCTGTTTCAAGAGAAGCGGATCCGTCCTTAAGCTGAGAAGCACCTGTCTGAACGGCAGAAACACCGTCCAGGTACTGATCGAGACCGGATTTCAGTGTGTCAGCACCGCTGCTGAGAGAAGCAGCACCGGTATTGACCTGATCGGCACCGGCCTGCAGAGAAGCGGCACCATTGTTGACCTGCGCAACACCATCCGTGTACTGGGTGATGCCGGCTGCTGCCTGATCGATACCTGCTTTCAGCTGCTGAATACCGCTGTCAAGCTGTCCGGCACCGGAGGAAAGTTTTCCGGCTCCGTCGAAGAGTTCGCTGCTTCCGCTTACCAGTTTTACAGTAGCATCTTTCAGCTCATCCATCTTGTCGGTGAGTTCGTCCATGCTCGTAAGATCATTGAAATCGATGCCGTCCATGAAATCGGAAAGAGCTACGGTGAAGGTGGAATCCATCTTGAAGTTTTCTACGTCTGCAGTGATTTCCACACTGTCCGGAACATGCAGGGAATCAATAACATCAGCTGCTGTTTTGGTCTCCCCGTCTTTGTATTCAATTGCTTTATCAGTCAGATCTGCCTTGTCAGCAGCATCGGACATCTTTTCTTTTACTGTGTTCAAATCCAGGTTTTCATTCATACCAGGCATACCGAAACCAAGAACGATACTTCTGCTTCCGTCATCAACGATCCGTCCATTATCAACGGTTACGTTGGAGAAGGTATCTCCCGGAAGAATAAGACCGGTCATCATAACGAACGGAGAGGACATGGTAGTCTGCTCATCACCGACGGAAACGGTTCGGGAGGTGTGGTTGCTGTACTGGATGCAGATCTTCAGCTTTCCGCTTTTTCCTGCCAGATCCTCCGGGCTGATTTCCTTGCCGTCCAGATAATAGGTGAAGGATACGCCAACCGGAAGTTTTTCATCGGAGGAACCCTGATAGTAGATATCGGCACCGTTGGCATTCCAGTTTACAGAGGAACCGGAAGTTGTGAAGGTTTCATCACCTTTTACATTTTTGATATCGGACAGATTGGAGGAGTCGGTAATATTCTTTTCGGAACCGACATTGCTCAGATGGTCGGATACGGTAATATCGGTAACCTCACCGGAGGCATCGCTCTGTACGTATACGGTTTCTTCTTTGGAAGCTGCTGCGTTATCGGCAGCTGCGATCTGTGCAGGGGTGATTCCCATGCATGCGGCCAGGCCGACTGCAAGAGAGGAAGTACAGGTTTTTTTGATATTGATCTTTCTGTTTCTGTTCATAGGTTTACCTCAATTCTGTGTATATGCAGGTTTGCTGTCTGTGAAAATATCTGTTATTTCGTGCGTGAATCTTTTGGGGATTCACAGGAAGGTTCAGGCTTTTGCTTTTTTCTTCCCCAGGAAATTCAGAGAAGTATGAAGAATGACTTTATCAAAAAGCATGAACATACCGGGCAGGATAAAGAGTACGACTGCTGTACTGATCAGAGCACCACGGGAGAGCAGCAGGCAGATCGATTTGATGATATCGATCTCGGAATACATAGCTACACCGAAGGTGGCGGCAAAGAAGGAAGCACCACTGGTCAGGATCGAACCGATACTTGCCTGATGAGCGATTCGAACCGCTTCTTTTTTGTCATTTCCACGCTGACGTTCTTTCTGATAACGGCTTGTCATCAGGATCGCATAATCGACGGTGGAACCAAGCTGAACCGTGCCAAGAATAATACTCGTGATAAATGCAAGCTCCGATCCCATATAGTAAGGAACGGCCATGTTGACAAAGATGGCAAATTCGATAACCAGCTCAAGGATGAGCGGGAGCGTGAGAGAACGGAATACAAGCATAATAATAAGGAAGATAATTCCCAGGGATGCTGTGTTTACGTTCTTGAAGTCGACATTGGTAACATCTACCAGGTCGTGGGTAAGCGGTGCTTCACCGACCAGCATGACGGAACTGTCAACTGCTTTAATGATTGCATTGATATCGTCGATCTGTGCATTTACTTCCGGAGAGCCGGCATAGTAGCTGGTACTGATAAAGGCAACTTCATAGCCGCCGCTCTGCAGCATGCTTTTAACATCATCCGGAATGAAGGATTCCGGTATGGAAGAACCAAGGATGGACTGAAGTCCCATGCACCAGTTGACACCGTCAACTGCGTCGATCTTCTCGAGCATTTCCTTTTTGTCCTTGGCAGGAATGTTCTGATCCATCATCAGGATATGCATCGTACTGCTTCCGAAGGTGTCTTTCAGTTTGATCGCTGCCTGTTTGGAAGGCAGTTTATCCGGAAGAGATGCGGACATATCATAGTATACGCGGTTGTGATTGTTTCCATAGATCGCCGGGAACAGCATAAGCAGGAAGACAACCAGCCAGATCTTATAATGTCTGGTAATGAAATTGGATATTCCCTCCAGGTTGCGCAGAAGACTGCGGTGCGTCGTTTTTTCGATGGCCTTATCAAAGAGAAGAATCAGGGACGGCAGAAGGGTTACGCAAGTGATCACACCGAAGACAACACCTTTTGCCATTACCAGACCCATATCCAGACCAAGGGTAAAGGTCATGAAGCAAAGAGCAATGAATCCTGCGATGGTTGTGATGGAACTGCCGACAATGGATTTGAAAGTGTTGGCAATTGCATGTCCCATGGCACGTTCCCGATCATCCGGGAAACGAAGTTTGTTTTCACGGTAACTTCCCAGAAGGAAGATGGAGTAGTCCATGGTTACACCCAGCTGAAGAACGGCTGCAACCGCTTTCGTGATGTAGGAAATCTGACCGAAGATCTGATTCGTTCCCATGTTATACAAAATCGCTGCTCCGATATCCAGCAGGAAAAGGAACGGTACTACGTAGGAATCGGTCAGAAGCAGCATGACCAGAAGACTGAGGATAACTGCGATGGCAACATAGATCGGAACCTCACGATCGGAAAGTGCTTTCAGGTCGTTCAGGATCGCTGTCATTCCACTGACGTAGCAGTCATCATCAACGACTTCGCGGATCTTATCGATGGCTTCCATCGAGGAATCGGCGGAGGTACTGTCATCGAGAAGTGCAAGCATCATGGTTGCATCGCCGCTGAAAAATTTGGAACGAAGTTCTTCCGGAAGCATTTCGACAGGGAGCGAGAGATCAGCTACATCGTCATACCAGAGAACATCTTTGACATGCGGGATAGCCTCAATATCCGCTTCCAGCTTTGCAACATCTTTCAGATCCTTGTTTTCAATAACGATCATGGAGAATGCACCCATTCCGTACTCATCCACCATGATATTCTGTCCCTTTACTGTTTCCAGTGATTCCGGCAGATACGTCAGAAGATCGTAGTTAGTCTTCATATGTGCCATGCCGTATGCAGACGGAAGCAGAAGGAGCAGACCGATGATCAGGATCAGCTTGCTGTGGCGTGCGATCCATTTACCTAAATTGACCATAGTTACCTCCTAATATGTATTATTTCGGTTACTGTAATAATATTTTTTATCAATCCAATAATAGGTCAAAAATGACCGGCGGTCAATTTACGAAGTGCACAAGGATTTGCTATATATGAAAATGAAAATTGGTCACTTTTGTCATAAGAGGAAGAGAGAGCGCGATAACATGGAAAGGAAGGAAGCAAAGTTCATAATTGCAATACGAAGCCATGGGGGAAATGGCGGCTGTGGATGGAGATCAGGTGAATTATCTGACAACTGCTTATTTAAAGGCTGCTGCAGAAGCAGTGATATTAATAGCGCATATTAAATAAGGTAGAAACAGGTTCCGGTATCAAAGGGCAGTGTATAAACAGGTGGATGAATGAGGATGAGATTGTATTTTGGAAACAAAAAAACAGATGTGAAATTGTGTAAAAGCCATGAGGGTTTTTAGGATATATTGTTGAATGTGCTGAAAAGAGCTGTAAACTGTCATTTTGGTAATAAAAATAAGTATTTTTTAATGCAAAGGCGAAAGAAATAGGGTATACTAGCGCTTGTTAAGGAATTAACACAAGCGGAGGAAAGTATGAAGAAAGAGAAGTTTACATTCCATGGCGGTGTACATCCCCGTGGAAAGAAAGAACTGTCGAAGAATCAGGCGATCCGGCTGTACCAGCCGATGGGGGATCTCCTGTATCCTTTGGCACAGCATATCGGAGCTCCTGCAGTTCCCTGTGTGGAAAAAGGGGAGCACGTTCTTGCCGGTCAGAAAATAGCGGAGGCCGGCGGATTTGTCTCTGCACCGATCTATGCGTCTGTGTCCGGTACGATTACAGGTATTGCGGACCATCTGACAATTACCGGTGCGGTCGTACAGGCAATTGAGCTTCAGAATGATCATGAATACAAGAGTGTGGAATATCCGGAAGCGGTGGATCCGGCCACATTGGATCGTGATGAGATTCTGAACCGGATCGGTGAGGCCGGTGTTGTGGGAATGGGCGGAGCAGGATTCCCGACAAAGGTCAAACTGATGCCCAAGGAACCGGAGAAAATCGAATATATTCTGGTCAATGGTGCGGAGTGCGAGCCCTATCTGACCAGCGATTATCGTCTGATGCTGGAACGTCCGATGGAGATCATCAATGGACTGAAGATCGTCCTGCAGCTGTTCCCGCATGCAAAGGGATGCATCTGTATCGAGGATAACAAGATGGACTGCGTCAGACTGATGGAGAAGCTGACGGCGGATGAACCGCAGATCGAAGTCAAGACACTGGTGGCCAAATACCCGCAGGGCGGTGAGCGTTTTCTGATCATGGCTGTCACAGGAAAGCAGATCAATGCTTCCCAGCTTCCGGCAGATGCCGGCTGTATCGTCAACAATGTGGAAACCATGACAGCAATCTACGAAGCGGTCGTTCATCAGAAGCCGGTGATCCACAGGATCGTTACCATCACCGGTGATGCTATCAACAATCCCTGCAATCTGGACGTTCCCTGCGGAACGATGATGGATGAGCTGATCGAGGTAGCCGGCGGTCTGAACTGTGAGCCGCAGAAGATCGTTTCCGGCGGTCCGATGATGGGATTTTCTTTGTTTGATACCCATATTCCGACAACCAAGACATCGAACTGTATCCTCTGCAAGAAAAAGGATACGGTAACAGCGGTTCATCAGATGCCATGTGTTAACTGCGGACGCTGTATGAGTGTCTGCCCGGAGAAACTGATCCCGGCCAGACTGGCACGTTTTGCGGAGCATCACGATGCCCGTAATTTCGAGAAATGGTTTGGCATGGAATGCGTCGAATGCGGATGCTGTACCTTTATCTGTCCGTCGAAGCGCCTTCTTGCACAGTCGATCAAGTCCATGCGTCAGTCGATTCTTGCTGAGCGCAGAAGACAGAATGCGAAAGGAGGGAAATAACGATGGCTGATAATAAAAAAACAGCAGTTAATAAACGTCTGCTGCATGTATCGGCATCTCCGCATGTCCGTGCAAAGGCTGATTCGGTCTATCTGATGCGGATGGTCGTATTTGCCCTGCTTCCTGCAGCGATTTTTGGTGTAGTGAATTTCGGACCCCGTGCACTGGTTATCCTGCTGCTGTCCGTAGCTTCCTGCTGCGGCTTTGAAGCATTGACCAACCGGTGGTTTAAGCGTCCGCCGTCACTTCGAGATTACAGTGCGGTCGTTACCGGACTGCTTCTTGGCATGAACCTGCCTGCTTCCGTTCCGTTCTGGATGCCGGTTCTGGGCGGTGCATTTGCCATGATCATTGTAAAAGCGCTGTTCGGCGGTCTTGGTGAGAACATTATGAACCCTGCCCTGGGTGCCAGATGCTTCCTGCTGATCTCTTTTGCCGGAAGCATGTGCAATTTCGATGTTCCGAAGATGGCATTTCTGCGTACGGCAGATACCGTATCCGGTGCGACACCGCTGGCAGCTGTAAAAGCTGGAGAGCAGATCGATCTGCTTGCATCCTTCATTGGAAATACAAAGGGAACCATCGGCGAGACCAGTGCACTGCTGCTCCTTCTGGGCGGCTTGTTCCTTCTGGTATACAAGATCATAGACTGGCATATTCCGGTTACCTATCTTGCAGCCTTCTCGGTGTTTGTTCTGATTTTTGGCGGTCATGGGTTTGATCTCTATTATCTGGCCTGTGAGCTGTGCAGCGGCGGACTGATGCTGGGTGCCTGGTTCATGGCGACCGATTATGTGACTTCACCGATCACACCGACCGGACGTGTCGTATACGGAATCTTTCTGGGCATTCTCACCGGTATCTTCCGACTCTTCGGAGCAAGTGCCGAAGGCGTATCCTATGCCATTATCTTCGGCAACCTTCTGGTACCGCTGATCGAGAGAATGACCATTCGTAAAGCATTCGGAAGAGGAGGAAGAGCATAATGGGAAAAATGATCAAAGATGCAGTTTCTCTTCTTATTATTACTATGGTGGCAGGTATCTTCCTGGGACTGGTCCATGAGATCACTCTGGAGCCGATCGCAGAACAGAAACGGCTGACAGAACAGAGATCCTGTCAGGAGGTTTTTGCGGATGCCGATTCCTTTGAAGAAAAAACAGAGGTACTGGATGCCTGTGCCGCTGCTATGGCAGCGGAAGGCTATACCGTGCAGTCAATCACAAAAGTCATGACGGCAAAGGCAGCTTCCGGAGAGACACTGGGCTATGTGCTCAGTGTTGTGGATCCGGAGGGATACGGCGGAAACATCGGCTTTATGCTTGGTGTGCGTATGGACGGGACTGTAAACGGAATCTCCATTCTGTCGATCAATGAGACGGCCGGTCTGGGTATGAATGCAGACAAGCCGGAGTTCAAAAATCAGTTTGCGGACAAGAAGGTGGAAAACTTTGTATACACCAAAACCGGAGCTGTAAAGGAAAATGAGATCGACGCGATCAGCGGTGCGACCTTTACGACCAATGCGGTGACCAACGGTGTCAACGCAGGTCTTGCGGCGTTCCGTTATCTTGCAGGAGAGGAGGGTTAATGCCATGAAAGAAAATTCAGCTGTTGAAAGATTATTTAACGGTATCGTGAAAGAGAACCCTACCTTCGTTCTTCTTCTCGGTATGTGTCCGACACTGGCGGTAACCACCAGTGCCATAAACGGTCTGGGCATGGGCCTGACGACCATGGTCATTCTGACGATGTCCAACATGATGATCTCGCTGCTGCGGAAGCTGATTCCGGACAGCGTTCGTATGCCGGCCTACATCGTTATCGTGGCCAGCTTCGTAACGATCGTACAGTTTCTGCTGGAGGGCTTTATTCCGGCATTGTATTCGGCACTTGGAATCTACATTCCGCTGATCGTTGTAAACTGTATCATTCTCGGCCGTGCGGAAGCCTATGCGTCCAAGAATAAGGTGATTGCGTCGATCTTTGACGGAATCGGCATGGGACTGGGCTTTACGGTCGGTCTGACGGCCATCGGTATCGTACGTGAGATCCTCGGAGCCGGAACAATTTTCGGCTTTACGGTCATGCCGGCGATCTATACACCGATCACGATCTTTATCTTGGCACCGGGAGCATTTTTTGTTCTTGCCTTTCTGATCGCTTTTCAGAACAAATTCAAGATCGGAAGTGCCAAACCGGATGCGGTTACCGGTGAACCGGCCTGCTCCAGAACCACCTGCATCAACTGCGGCAATGCCATGTGTGCAGGTCATAAGGCAGCGGCTGCCGAAAACGGAAAGGAGAACTGAGCATGAAAGAATTGATCATGATTGCCATCGGTGCTGCGTTTGTGAATAATGTTGTACTGAGTCAGTTTATGGGATTGTGCCCTTTCCTCGGTGTATCCAAGAAGATCGATACGGCAGCGGGAATGGGCGGCGCGGTAATTTTCGTCATTACCATTGCGTCCTTTGTAACAAGTATTATTTATCATTTTGTTCTGGTTCCGGTGGATATCACCTATCTGCAGACCATTGTTTTCATTCTGGTCATTGCAGCTCTCGTACAGCTGGTGGAGATGTTTCTTAAGAAATCGATTCCTTCGCTGTATCAGAGTCTGGGTGTGTATCTGCCGCTGATCACGACCAACTGTGCGGTACTCGGTGTTGCGCTTACAAACGTTCAGAATGATTACGGCATTCTGAAGAGTACGGTTGCCGGTATTGCAACAGCTGTCGGCTTCATGGTCTCCATCGTGATCATGGCCGGCCTTCGTGAGAAAATCGAATACAATGATATTCCGGAATCCTTTCAGGGAATGCCGATCGTCCTGGTTACAGCAGGTCTGATGTCGATCGCTTTCTTCGGATTTTCCGGTCTGATTTAAGGAGGTGCCCGAATGAATGGAATAGTACTGGCGGCACTGACGGTAGGAGGAACCGGCATCGTTATCGGTATCCTTCTGGGAATAGCCGGAAAGATCTTTCATGTTGACGTGGATCCGAAGGAGACGGAGATCCGTGAGGTACTGCCGGGCAACAACTGCGGCGGCTGCGGATATCCGGGCTGTGACGGTCTGGCGGCAGCAATAGCGGCCGGAGAAGCACCGGCAAACGGCTGTCCGGTCGGCGGAGTTCCGGTCGCATTGAAGATCGGTGCGATCATGGGAACCGCCATTGACGATACCAAGAAGATGGTTGCCTACGTGCACTGCGGCGGTGACTGTGAAAAATCCAAGATCCAGTATGAGTATACCGGTGTGGAAGACTGTGCGATGATGGCCTACGTTCCCAACGGAGGATCCAAGATCTGCAACAATGGCTGTGTCGGATACGGCAACTGCAAACGTGCCTGTCCCTTTGATGCTATCGAGATCGTAAACGGTGTTGCAGTCGTACAGAAGGAAAAATGCCGTGCCTGCAAGAAATGTATGGCAGCCTGCCCGAAGGAGCTGATCTCTCTGGTACCCTACGACGCGGTATCCCATACTGCCTGCAGCTGTACCGATAAAGGAAAAGTCGTTATCGTACAGTGCGATGCCGGCTGTATCAGCTGCATGAAGTGCCAGAAAAACTGCCCCAGCGGTGCCATGAAGGTAATCAATAATGTACCGACGATCGAGTATGACATCTGCATCAACTGCGGCAAGTGCAAAGAAGTTTGCCCAAGAAAGAGTATAGTATAACGTATAGAAACAATTGGAGAGCTATAGCAGGTTGAATCTGCTATAGCTTTTTTTTATAACTGAGTATTAATAATACATATTAGACAGTGGTGAAAAACAGACCTAGAATAAAGATATCGACTAATTCCTAGCAATACGATAGGAATAATATGAAATAAGGCATTGGAGAGAACATATGGCAGCAGGAATGAATTCCCCTCAGGAAGAGCGGATTGAAAAGTTTGGCGGAAAAGTTGTTTTTGCAGTGAAGGGAGACAACGATCGAACACAGAAGATCTATGACAGCTTCAGTGAGCTTTGTCCTGTTGTCGATGTGCAGCGTGCAAAGTTCTTCACGGAGTCTTTTAAGGAGACCGAAGGTGAGACATTAACTCTTCGCTGGGCCAAGGCATTGTATCACATCGCTGCAAATATCGATGTGTATGTGGAACCGGATCAGTTGATCGTCGGCCGTGTTGGTCAGCAGGGAAAATATGGTCTCATCTATCCGGAACTGGACGGCTGTTTCTTGGAGCAGTTTGTGGAGCAGACAGCCAGCCGTGAGAAATCCCCTTTCCATGTAAGTGAGGAAGATGTACGTGTCATCAAAGAAGAGATTGCTCCCTACTGGAAGGGAAAAACCTATTACGATGAGCTCTCGCAGTCCTTCCCGGAAGATGTTCTGCGCGTGACATATGACCCGCAGGATCATTATTCTTCCCGTTATATCGTAAATGAAAGCTCTGCATGGCGTTCCGCTCTTCAGTGGGTGCATGATTACAAAACCGGAATCGAAAAAGGATATGTGCAGATCAAAGCGGAGGCAGAGGCTGCACTGGAGCAGCTGGATCCGTTTGATCCGGCAGAGACTATTGATAAAGCGGATTTTTATAGGGCAGTAAGCATTACAGCGGATGCCATTATTCTGTGGGCACACAGGCACAGTGAGAAAGCGAAGGCACTGGCAGCGAAGGAAAATGATGCAGTACGAAAGGCAGAGCTTCTGGAGATTGCCCGCATCACCGAGAAGGTACCGGCCTATCCGGCAGAGTCTTTCTATGAAGCAGTACAGGCACAGTATTTTCTGCAGATGTTCAGCCGCATCGAGCAGAAGACAGGAGCAACGATCTCCAACGGAAGAATGGATCAGTATCTCTTTCCGTATTATGAAAAGGATCTGAAGGAAGGCCGGATCGACCGGGAGAAAGCGAAGGAACTGTTCACCTGTGTCTGGTTGGGAATGGCACAGTATCAGGATCTGTATATCAGTCCGACCGGAGCAAACTTCAATGAGGGTTATGCACATTGGGAGGCTGTCACGATCGGCGGACAGAAAGAGGACGGCAGTGATGCTGCCAACGAACTGTCTTATCTGCTGCTGGAGAACAAGCGGGAATTTCCGTTGAATTATCCGGATCTGGCAGCAAGAATTCATGCCGGTTCCTCAGATGAATTTTTAAAAGCAGTTGCCGAGACGATCAAGGAAGGAAGTGGTTTCCCGAAGCTTCTGAATGATGAGGAGATCGTTCCGCTTCTGAAAGCACAGGGAGCATCGGAAAAAGATGCAAGAGATTATGCTGTCTCCGGATGTACGGAAGTGCGTATGCCGAATCTGGATACCTTTACCACCGCCTGCCCGTGGATCAATCTGGCTTCCATTCTGGAGCTGACACTGCGGAACGGACGGATGAAAAAATACGGAGAAGAGCTGCTGACCATCGAGACTGGTGATCCCAGATCCTTCACGACCTATGAGGAACTGGAACATGCATTCTTCCGTCAGGAGGAGTATATCCTTCGTATGGCATTTAAACAGCAGTACATTGCCAACCGTCTTCATGCAAAACATTTTGCATCACCATTCGGATCTTCGCTCCATGCACTCTGCATGAAGAACGGTCAGGATCTTCACAGTGAGCATGTTGACGGCGGTCTGGAGGTAGGATTCTTTGATTTTATCGGATATGGTACTGCTGCCGATTCTCTTGCCGCATTGAAAAAAACAGTATTTGAAGATAAGACACTGCAGTTTGAACAGGTGCTGGATGCACTGGACAGCAACTTTGAAGGAGCGGAACTGATTCGTCAGCGTCTGCTGCATGCACCCAAATACGGCAATAATGATGCATACGCGGATTCCATTGCCAAAAAGATCGATCGATTCGCAGTGGATTTCGGAGCAAAATACGGAAAGTATCTGGGAGTTGAGATGGATCTTCGTTATGTATCCCAGTCTTCCAACGTACCGTTCGGTTCTGTCGTAAGTGCAACACCGAATGGCCGGAAAGAGTGGACCGCTCTTTCCGATGGTGCTTCCGCATCACAGGGAGCAGATACACAGGGACCGACAGCGGTTCTGATGTCGAATGTTGCGACTAAGAATGCAGATCTGAATAATCGGGCATCCCGTCTGCTGAATATCAAGATGAGCCCGGCCAGTGTGCAGGGAGAGGCCGGAACAGAGAGGCTGATCGCCTTTATCAAGACCTGGAGAGATCTGAAATTATGGCATCTGCAATTTAATATCATCAATCAGGAAACACTCTATAAGGCGCAGAAAGAGCCGGAGAACTACCGCAGTCTGCTGGTACGTGTAGCCGGTTACAGTGCCTACTTTGTACAGCTGTCTCCGAAGCTGCAGGATGATATTATTCTGAGAACGGAGAATGAGAGTTTTGGAGCATAAAACCGGAATCGTGTTCAATATACAGCATTTTTCCATTCAGGACGGACCGGGTATACGGACGACCGTCTTCCTGAAAGGATGTCCTCTGCGATGCAGGTGGTGCGCAAACCCCGAATCGCAGAGACACGGCATCGAAATGGGATGGACAAAGGGAGAATGCCTGTACTGTGAGAGCTGTATCGCCGGACTTCCGACGTTTAACTGCCGATTTGATGAGGCAGGAGATCTATATTGGGATCGGAAGGCGAAAATAACGGATCAAAAAGCTGTCGGCAGCGTCTGTCCGTCACAGGCATTTCATGTGATCGGTGAAGAACGGACGGCGGAACATGTGCTGGAAGAGGTTATAAAGGACAAACCCTTCTTTAACTATTCCGGAGGCGGACTTACAGTTTCCGGAGGAGAGCCGCTGTCCCAGCCGGATTTTACCAGGGAACTTCTGCATCTTGCAGGAGAACAGGGAATCCATCGTGCAATTGAATCTACCTTATATGCGGAGGAAAGTACCGTTCTGGACATCTGTCGGGAACTGGATCTGCTGATCATGGATATCAAATCCATGGATGAGGAACGGCATAAGGAATGGACCGGTGTATCGAATGCACGGATTCTGCAGAATCTGCGAGCCGTTCGAAGAGAACTTCCGGATCTTCCGATTCTGGTAAGAACACCGGTTATTCCCGGCTTTAATGATGATTCGGATTCCATCGGAGCGATCCTTGGTTTTCTGAATGAACTGCAGGAACAGGGAGAGGCATCAGTTTCCTATGAACCGCTGAAGTACCATCGACTGGGAGAACCCAAATACCGATCCCTGAATCGGAACTATGAGATGGGAGAAGCTGAACTGGATGAAGAACGATTTGCACAGATCAAACAGCAGGTGCAGAAAGGATTCTGCAAGAGAGGGAAGCAGAAAT
>JAUNAK010000075.1:7649-13848 GCA_030527665.1 Eubacteriales bacterium | reverse complement strand
GAACATCATACAGCCATTCAAATGTATTCTTCAGACGTCCCGGTTCCTCCTCCAGCGGATCCGGACAGATCCGGAAATGCCGTTCCGGAATCTCGATTTCCGACTGAAAGGGCAGCTTTCCCAATCCCAGGCGAACATACAGATAATCCTCCTGTCTGTGTGTCCGGCTCCAGAACTCCCGACAGCTGCTGTCCAAAAGCGCCGCATGCTCCGCTGACGGATACAGTCGATGCAGAACCGCCGTATTGTACCGGCTTCGCTCCTTAAGCAGTTCTTCGATCTGCCGAATGTATTCCCGATAGGCCCGCTGCCGTTCCTCTTCTTTCCGCAGAAAAACTTTCCTGCTTCGCCGGCTCGACAGAAAAGCCCAGAATGTTCCCAGAAGAGCTGCACTTCCCGCTGTGATCAGTCCCATATACAGAAACGTACCTGTTCTCTGTCCCTGATATCCGTATACCGAAACCAGACACCCAAGAAGCATCGGAAGTGCCATGGTCATGGATGGTCCGATGGTAAGAAGCATGGACGGCTCCTCTCTTTTCTCCATCGGAGGCGGCGGTTCGATACGAATCTTCTCTCTGTATACTTTCGGGATGAGCCTTGGAGAAGGCGAAAACTTTCTGCACTGTTTCAATCCATCCCTCCCAAAACCGTCGCAGCCTGCCGGTCAGCTTCCTGTATCGCCTCCACCGCCGAACTGCCGCTCTCTGCATACTGCACCACTTCTGCCGCATCCGCTTCCAGTGCTGCAGCCATAGCTGCCATTTTCCCCCGGATCCGCAGACCGTTTCCGGTAAAACAGCTGATACTCTCTGCCTCTGTTCTGCTTCTTCCTGCATATGCCTTCATCTCCCGGCCTCTGGCTTCTATTTCAGCAAAGAACTCACTTCCGTTTCCTCCCTGCCATTCATACTCCGCACTTCCCGTTCCAAAACCGACACCGGAACCATCCGCCATTCCTTCTCCCGAGCTTCCGCGGTTCATCAACCCGGGATTCTGCCGCTTCTGCACTCCCAATGTCTGCCTGAGCCCCAGTGTACCGGAAACAGCAATCGTTCCCGGTACGAGCAGCAGCCGTGCCCGATCCGCCATGCGCGTAAAAGGACCGGCGGCCTTAGCCAGCACATCTCTTTCGCCGGCACGAAAATTCCCGTTCCCGTCATACTGCACCATCGTTGTCTCATGCCTCCAGAGAAGAGAATTCAACCCGCTTCCCTTTTCCGGTGTTCCGGCAGAAACGATCCGGTAATCGGTTCCCGGAAGCGGGAAAAGAAGAGTTCCGACCAGACTCCACTGTGCATGGGTGATTGCAGGCGCACTCCTGCGGATCTCCTCCGCATGAGATACCATATATGCTTCGGAAAATCCGGGGCCATCCAGATTAACACACTGGGTGATCTGTTCCCGCATTGCCTCCGGTGCCGTAACTGCTGCATGCTCCGCCAGATTCCCGCCCAGTGAATGGCCGGTAATTCCAAAATTCCGATACTGACTGCCGTACTCCCTGTATATATCTTCGGTATAGATTTCCGCTGCTCTCTGCTGCGGCGTCTGCAGCGAATTCAACAGACCAAGATCGGAAGCCCCCCAGTCCTTGATCACGTTTTCCGCTGTATCAGACTCACTGCCGCGAAAGGCAAGAAGGGCATTTTCCTCTCCGGTATCCAGCAGGCAGGCATACATCCCCGAACCCTCCTGGTCATTCCGTACATCAATGATCTTCCAATCCCCGCAAACAGCTGCCTTCGGTTCCGTATCGATCCGTCGAAGCAGATACTGTGCATAGCGCTGTTCATAGCCGGTGCTGTATTCCGCCTGTGTTTCCAGAATCTCCCGAACCGTTCGCGGTCCTCCGGCCAGCATGGAAACATCAAAATCCAGATAGGCGATCTGTGACGCGATCACCATCTGCGAATCGGTATAAGGAGTCATATACACATCTCCTTTCTGCAGTTAATCTTTCATAGTCGTACGTTATCCGGGCATGCATCCTGTAATAGGACCGGCATCGTTTTAAAAGTTTCCGATCTCCGCGCGTGATCCACAGCATACCGTCTGCCGGCATCACACTCCGTATTCCTTCTGCCAGTTCCCGGTCATCCACTGCCTCCTCCGGAATCTCCAGGCAGATCAGCAGCCGCAGGTCCGGGCGAAACCGAAGATACGCTTCCGGCTGCAGCCTCCAGGCCTTACCCCGCAGTTCCTCCGGAATCTGTGAATCAGAAAGTTCCACATGTACATTTCCTCCGATTCGTTCCGCTTCCATAAACAGACGGATCCGGTCCGCAAGTGTATCCGCGATGCAGGCAGCTTCAAATCCGTCTTTTTCCAGTTTTCCGTCCGCAATCACTGCTTCAAAGAGGATTCCATCTTCCGACCGGCAGAGCATCCGGTATATCTGTTTCCGATTTTCCCGTATATACGGTGCTCCGCCGGATAAAAACCGGCAGACCCGAAAGGGCATGCCGTATTTCGCTTCCAGAAGTTCTTCCGCATATGCCCGCCTGCAGGCACGCAGCAGAACAACTCCAAAGAGCAGTACAGCACAGCTGCACAGCACAAGACCGGATAACACCGGACCCTTATTCAATTTTCGTTTCATCATTGGATATTTTCCTTTGAATCAAGGAGAAGACAGGCATCTTTGCAGCTAACGAAAGCATTTCCCATACGCATGCTCGTCAATAGATGCAAAACCGTTAGCAATACTTTTAGATATATTTATAATATCATTTGTATAGTTTCTGTGCAACTGATTTTTCAGATTCATTGCCAACGCAAAAAAAGGAGCTGACCGAAATCAGCTCCCTTCTAAAATGCAGACCAGCATTTTTTATAATACCGTATTTATTTTGTTCCGAAGATACGATCGCCTGCATCTCCCAGACCCGGGCAGATGTATGCATCTTTGTTCAGCTGGCGGTCCAGAGAACCAACATAGATCTGTACATCCGGATGTGCTTTATGCAGTCTCTCCAGACCTTCCGGAGCTGCAATGATACACAGGAATTTGATCTTTTTGCCACCGTGTTTTTTGATCTGATCGATCGCATCAACAGCAGAACCGCCGGTTGCAAGCATCGGGTCGGTTACGCAGATGGTACGCTCCTCGATCGGGTTCGGCAGTTTGCAGTAATACTCAACCGGCTCATGTGTCTCCTCGTCACGGTACATACCGATGTGTCCGACTTTTGCAGACGGAACCAGTGCGAGAAGGCCGGAAACCATTCCCAGACCTGCACGAAGAATCGGAACGATTGCCAGTTTTCTTCCTGCAATCATCGGTGTCATGCATGTCTCGATCGGTGTATCCACTTCCTGCAGCTCGGTCGGCAGATCGCTGAGTGCTTCATATCCCTCCAGCATGGCGATCTCCTCTACCAGTTTACGGAACTCGTTTGTTCCGGTGTGCTTGTCTCTCAGCAGAGAGATCTTGTGCTGGATCAGCGGATGCTCGAATATTACAACATTCTCCTCTTCTCTAAAGTTCATTTCCTGTTCCTCCTTGTTATATTGATTTTCTTACTATTTATTCCTGTCCGTTCTGCAAGACCAGGCGCCTGTAATGCGGAAGTCATCTCAAAACAGATATACTATCTGCCGGAGAAAGCATCCAGATGCAACCCCGGCAGTTTTTTGAAAATCTATTTTATTTCTTGTTTTCGTTTTTAGTGGATGTATGCAGATATACACCACGGCTCTTATCACCCTTCGGGTTTTTACCGAACTCATAGTCGTTGCCCGGAAGGATCGCATTCAGCAGGATACCTGCGATTGCTGCGATTGCAAGAGAAGTAAGGGTAATGGATGTACCGCCTACATTGAAAGTGAGACCGCTGGAGAAGCCCAGACCGCAGACGAAGATAACACCTGCAATGATCAGGTTTCTGGATTTTGTCAGATCAACCTGGTTCTCAACAACATTACGAACACCGATCGCAGAGATCATACCGTACAGCATGAAGGAGATACCTCCGATGATGGCAGACGGCATGGTGGAAATGATCGCAGAGAACTTCGGAATGAAGGACAGAATGATCGCAAAGCATGCAGCCAGACGGATCACACGCGGATCATATACTTTGGAAAGCTCCAGAACACCGGTATTCTCTCCGTATGTTGTATTGGACGGACCGCCGAACAGACCGGCAAATGCAGTTGCGATACCATCACCCAGAAGAGTACGGTTCAGACCCGGATCTGCGATGAAGTTCTCGCCAACGGTTGCAGAGATCGCAGACATATCACCGATATGCTCCATCATAGATGCAAGAGCGATCGGAGCCATAACCATGATCGATGTAACATCAAACTTACAGATCTGGAAATTCGGAATACCAATCACATTCTCAGAAGCAACTGCTGCAAAATTCAGGATCGCAGAGCCGTCCGGGTTGGTAACACCTGCCAGATGCAGAACCAGTGCAAATGCATAGGAGATCAGAACGCCCATCAGGATCGGGATGATCTTGAACATGCCCTTTCCCCAGATATTAAAAATAATGATAACAGCCAGTGCAACGAAAGCCAGAAGCCAGTTGGTGGATGCACTGTTTACCGCAGACGGTGCCAGAGAAAGTCCGATACAGATAATGATCGGTCCGGTAACGACCGGCGGCAGGAAGCGCATAACGCGGTTTACACCTGCAACACGAATGATCAGTGCAAGAACCAGATACATCAGGCCGGCAACAACAACACCGCCGCATGCATATGCCGCTTTGTCATTCACGCTCATCGTCGCATACATACCGCTGTTCAGATTGGCAACGGTATAGAAGCCTCCCAGGAACGCAAAGGATGATCCCAGGAATGCAGGAACCTTAAACTTGGAACATACATGGAAAATCAATGTTCCGACACCGGCACAGAACAGAGTTACCGATACAGACAGACCTCTGGTCAATGTCTCCCCGCATGCCTCCTGAAAATAGCCGGTTACCAGGATCGGAACCAGGACGGTCGAGCCGAACATGGCAAACATATGCTGTAAGCCCAGAATAAACATCTTGACTTTTCCGAGCTGTCTGGCGTCACGAATGGCGCCGTTAGAATTAGAATTCATCTTCTATCCTCCACTCATATTAAAGTAATACAAATTTCCATCGCTCATTATATCTTTTTTGTCTTCTAAAAGAAAGCTTTATCTTCTGCTCGTTAAAAAATGCGATTTCGGAATCGTATTTCCGCAGTTTTTAAGCCAAAATCAATACTCGCCGATAAAAGCTGTTTCCGCCGGACCGGTCATATAGACAATATTCCGCTCCCGATCCCACTCGATCGTCAGATCACCGCCGAGGAGTTTCACAGTGATCGGTACACCGGCTTTTACTTTGTTATTCAGAATGGAGGCAACTGCTGCCGCGCAGGCACCGGTACCGCAGGCCATGGTCTCTCCGGATCCCCGCTCCCATACACGCATCTGGATCGTATCTTCACTCAGCACCTTTATGAATTCGGTATTGACCCGATCCGGAAATGCCGGATGATTCTCAAACTTCGGTCCGATCTCTTCGATCTGCAGACCGGTCACATCGTCCATAAACACAATGGCATGCGGATTACCCATGGAAACTGCCGTGTAACGATATTCCTTTCCGTCAACAAGGATCGGTGCATCGATCGCCTGCTCGGTATCGGCAATGACCGGAACCTTTACTGCTGTCAGCTCCGCACCGCCCATGTTTACGCGGACAGTACTGACCTTCCCATTCTTGATTGTAAGATCCAGGGTCTTCACACCGCTCTGGGTATCGATCTTCAGCTGCTCCTTTTTGGCGATTCCGAAGTCATATACGAATTTGGCAACACAGCGAATGCCGTTTCCGCACATTTTTGCCTGTGAACCGTCCGCATTGTAGATATCCATCTCTGCATCGGCACAGTCTGACGGCTTCACAAGGATCAGTCCGTCGGAGCCGATTCCCTTATGCCGGTCGCTGACCTTAATGGAAAGAGCTGCCGGATCGTCGATCTTCTCCTCAAAACAGTTTACATATACATAATCGTTGCCGCATCCATGCATTTTTACAAATTTCATACGTACTCCCCCTTTATTAATTCTTTGTCTCCGGCTTCACACGGAAATAGATCTGTTTCTGCTTGTTTGCATCCTCTCTCTGGTCATATTCATAAGTTCCCAGAGACTTGATAAAGGAAGTAAACTTGAAGAATCCAAAGTTTCGTACGTCGAATTCCG
>JAUNAK010000075.1:5849-7549 GCA_030527665.1 Eubacteriales bacterium | reverse complement strand
GACTTGATAAAGGAAGTAAACTTGAAGAATCCAAAGTTTCGTACGTCGAATTCCGGCATACGCTTGGCCAGCTGGTCCCCCAGCTTTCCGGAAAAGATCCATCCGTCGTCGTCCGAGAATTTCTCCATGATACTGTTGATGGTATCCCGGACACGATTCAGATCTTTCTGCCGCTTCTTCTCCAGATCTTTCTGTTTCTCCGTACGAACAGCATTCTTTTTGCGGTTTCTGGAAGCGCGGGTCGTCTTCTTTGCCTCTGCCAGTTTTTCTTCCTCCGCTTCTCTGGCCGCCTCTTCCTCTTCCAGTCTCTGTTCCAGAAGCATATCCAGATACTTGAACTGGTGACAGGCCGAAATAAACGGCTGCGGAGTTTTGCTCTCGCCCATGCCGATCACCTGTTTGCCGGCCTCCCGGAGTCTTGCTGCCAGACGAGTGAAATCGCTGTCGGAAGACACGATCACAAATCCATCCACGGTATTCGAATACAGAATATCCATGGCATCGATGATCATGGCCGAATCCGTAGCATTTTTTCCCGTGGTATAGCTGTACTGCTGCATCGGGATGATCGAGTTATCCAGAAGTGCCTGCTTCCAGGAACTCATTCTGGGGCTTGTCCAGTCCCCGTATATTCTTTTATAGGTAGCAACGCCGTTGCCCGCAGTCTCGTCCAGAATGATCTTGATATATTTTTCCGATACGTTGTCTGCATCGATCAGCACTGCAAATCGTAATTCATTTTCCATTATATTTCTGCCTTTTCTGTAAGCTGAGTCACTTTCCGTGACCGTATTTCAACTACACCGAGTATACCTTCTTTTCCTTTTCTTCACAAGTTCCATCCGAAAGTGATATACTGTAGAAAACTATCGCGTTACTGTTCACGGGTATCCCTGTATCAATATACAGAAATGTCATGCCTACATGAAAACAGCTGTATCATGATTCCCAATGAACTCGTATACGAGGAACTTCTCCAGCAAAAGCTTCCAGGCTTCCTAATGCAGCTGATTGAGCCGTAAACCAACGGGGCACTGCATGCCGGAACGGTTCCCGTATACAGTAACCGCAGTATGATCAGAAACATAGTCCCACCAAAAAGGAGCAGCTATCATGAACAGACACGCTTTTGCACTTAGTATTAAACCGGGCAAATTCAACGAATTCCGTTCCGGACTCGGTCAGATCTGGAACAGCCTGACCCGGCTGATGGACGATCTGGAGATCAAAAACTTCAGTCTCTGGAACATTGAGGAACTGGTATTCGGCTATTACGAAGATGATATCTTCTGCCCGAAGAAAACACCTGCCATGAAAGAAGAATTTCATAAACTGATGGAGACCATGAGCGGAACCTTCGAATGGATCTCCGGACCGGATCAGGAGATGCGTCTGATGTACCAGGATTTCGGTATCGTCCGCCCCAATAAGGAGCTGATCCGCCATCGCGTTTTTGCTACACGCCTCAAGGGCGATTTCCAGGAGGAATACAAGTCCCGTCACGATGCACTTGTTGATGCCCGCGAAGGCCGCATCACTCCGGGACCGGACAGCAACTTCTCCATCTGGAATGCAGGTCCGTACATCTTCGGTTATGATGAGATCGATGTAACCATGGAGACCGAGGAGACCGAAGAATCCCGCCAGGCGACCATCGCCTGGGAGACCAAAATGCTGGAGATCATGGAGTGGTACACCGA
>JAUNAK010000075.1:0-5749 GCA_030527665.1 Eubacteriales bacterium | reverse complement strand
CGAACATAAATATGCTTCTCGCGAAGAGCGGCAAAGATCTCTTTTGCCGGAACACGGTTATGAGAAGCAAAAATAAAGTTCGCCATGGAGTCCGGGAAGGTAAATCCCAGCGCACGCAGTTCCTCCTTGGCCCACTCTCGGGTCTCGATAATCTGCTTTCTGGTCTTAGCAAAATATTCCTCATCCTCGATAGAAGCCTTGCCCAGAATAATCGCCGGGCGATTCATCGTATAAGAGTTGAAGGAGTACTTCACATCCTGCATATATTTGATCAGCTTCTTACCACCGATCGCATAGCCGATACGCATGCCGGCCATGGAACGAGACTTCGAGAAGGTCTGAATTACCAGCAGGTTGTCATATTTTTCCAGCAGAGCCAGGGCACTATCCGCACCAAAATCCACATATGCCTCATCCACCATAACGACAACATCTCTGTTCTGTGCAACGATCTGTTCCACTTTAGCCAGCGGAAGTGCACAGCCAGTCGGTGCATTCGGATTCGGAAAAATGATACCGCCGCAGGGAATGGTGTAATCCTCCGGACAGATCTCAAAGTTCTCATTCAGCGGAATGGTCTTGTAGGGAATCCGGAAGCATTCTGTCCAGACATCGTAGAAGGAATAGGTAATATCCGGAAACAGGATCGGCTTATCGGAATTGAAAAAGGTCTGAAATGCCATGGCAATGACATCATCGGAACCGACACCGACAAAAACCTGCTCCTGCTCCACACCATACCGTTTGGCGATCGCCGCAGCCAGATCTCCGACTGTCGGATCCGGATACAGACGCATGACATCACTGTCCATGTTTTTCAATGCCTCAGCCACCTTCGGTGACGGCGGATACGGATTCTCATTTGTATTCAGCTTGATCATATCCGGCTGATTCGGCTGCTCACCGGGTGTATAGGGATCAACCAGACGAACGTTCTTTTCCCATTCAAACATAGTATATTACCTCTTATTTTTTCTTATATCTCTTACAGATGCCGTCTCATCCGGAAACCCGCGTCTTCTGCAGGAGTGTTTTCCCAAAACAACAGTGCCGTGCGGATCCTCCTGCGAGATTTGCGTTAGCTGCCATTCGCTTCCGCACTTTGATCAATGCGGCTTCCATGTCTCCAGATTCAGCAGCAGCACGATCGGGAAGATCTCCAGACGGCCTGCCAGCATATCAAAGATCAGTACGATCTTGGACCAGGTACTGTACATGCTGAAGTTGCAGGTCGGTCCGACCCCTCCGATACCGGGTCCGATATTGTTCAATGTTGCACATACAGCGGAAAAATTGGTATCAAAGGAAAAACCATCCACACTCACGATCAATACCGATACCGCAAAGATCAGGAAATACAGCATGACAAATACCTTTAATGTACGAAGGGTATCCTCCTGGATCACATGTCCGTCCATGCGCACCCGGCGCACGCTTCGGGGATGAACCATCCGGTGCATCTCCTCCTTCGCCTCCTTGCAGACGATCAGAATACGGCTCACCTTCATTCCGCCGCCGGTACTTCCCGCACAGGCACCGATCAGCATCAGCGCCAGCAGGATCGTCTTGGACAGGGACGGCCACTGATCAAAATCGACCGTCGAAAAGCCGGTAGTCGTAATGATCGAACCAACCTGGAAAAATACCGCACGCAGTGTCTCCTCCAGACCATTGTACATATCCCGGACATTGCAGAAGATCAGCATTCCCGCCACCAGAATAACCAGCAGATACGCACGAACCTCCTCCATGCGGAAAGCATCCTTCGGCCGTCTGCAGATGATCAGATAATACCAGGAAAAATTGACACCAAAGGCAATCATGAACAGGGTAATGATCCACTGCTGGATAATACTATAGGAAGCAATACTGCTGTTGAGTACACCGAAACCGCCGGTACCGGCTGTACCAAAGGTGATGCAGACAGCATCAAACCAAGGCATACCTGTCACCAGCAGGATCACGATCTGCAGAAGTGTCATAAAAATATAGATCTTGTACAGGATCTTTGCCGTATTCTGTACCTTCGGCACGAATTTGGAGACCTCCGGTCCCGGACTTTCCGCACGCATCAGGTTCATATGGGAACCGCCGCTGCCGGAAGGAATGAGCATCAGAATAAACACCAATACCCCCATACCGCCGATCCAGTGCGAAAAACTCCTCCAGAACAACGAGGCATGCGACAGAGCTTCCACATTCGACAAAATCGAAGATCCTGTCGTCGTAAAACCGGACACGATCTCAAAAACCGCATCGATATACTTCGGAATCTCCCCGGTAAGCACAAACGGTACCGCACCGACCAGTCCCATCATGATCCAGGAAGCACCGACAGACACAAATCCCTCTTTCTGATAGATAGCCATGTTATCCGGCTTCTCATGGGAGATCAGTTCTCCGATCAGAAATGCTGCGACTGCAACGATCAGAAAGAGCAGTCCGACATGTTTTTCTCTGTAGATCAGACCGATCAGAACCGGCAGAATCATCAGACAGCCTTCCAGCTTCAGCACCCAGCCGAGAACAAATCGAATCACTTTATAATTCACGTTCCGTACTCCTCACTTACTCTGCCAGAATATCGTAGATATCATCAAACCCCGAATGGGTAGTTACAACAATGACCGTATCCCCCGCACAGAAGGAATCCTGTCCGCCCGGAATGACGTGTTTTCCGTTTCGAACGATGCCTGCGATCAGAACATTGTCCTTCAGCTTCATATCCATCAATCGTATGCCCAGAATCCGGGAGCCTTCCTCCAGACGGAAGCTGAGTGCTTCGGCTCTTCCGTTCAGCAGACGATACAGGGTATCGCATTTGCTGTCCATACTGTTTCCGGTTGCCCGCACAAAACTTACGATACGCTGTGCGGTAAGCTGTTTCGGATTGACCTGACTGTCCAGATGCAGGTTGTCAATAACCTCATTGAATTCGATATGGTTCAGCTTGGTAATTACTTTTTTCTTAACTTTATTCTGTCCGTACAGGGACAGGATCGCATTCACCTCATCGATGCCGGTACAGGCAACCAGAGCATCCATGTTTTCGATATGCTCCTCCCTGAGGATCTCACGATCACTTCCGTCTCCGCAGACGATCGTCGCATCCGGGAAGATCTCGTTCAGTTCCATGCAGCGCTTATGACTCTGCTCTACGATCTTAACGTCGATTCCCATACGAAGCAGGATCTCCGTCAGATAATAGGCAATACCGCCTCCGCCGATGATCATACAGCTGCGGACTCGGTCTGTTCGAATACCGATCTTACGGAATACCTGATCTGTTTCCCTAGGCGGAGAAATGATCGACAAAATATCCCCATCAGCAACCACATAATCTCCGTTCGGAATCGTGACCTGATCCTTTCTCTCCGCAATGCAGACAAGAAGCGGCATTTTCAGCATTCCGGAGATCTCCTTCAGGGAACGTCCGATCATAGCACTGCCGCCCGGTACACGAAAACGCAGCAGATCGATGCGGTCCTTGGCAAAACTGTCGACTTCGATGGCATTGGGGAATCGAAGCAGACTGGCGATCTCCTGTGCCGCCTCCAGCTCCGGATTGATCGTCATGGACAATTCCAGCTCACGGCACAGAAAGTACTGCTCTTTGGAATAGATCGGGTTGCGAACACGGGCAATCGTCTTGCAGCTGGAAGTCCGGTGGGCAATGACGCAGCAAAGCAGATTTACCTCATCACTCTGGGTTACGGCGATCAGCATATCTGCCTGATCCAGTCCGGCTTCCGCAAGTATATTGTAGCTGGTTCCGTTTCCGACAACGCCCATGACATCATAGATGATCGTCATGTCACGAATCACATGGGGATTCTCGTCAACAACGGTTATATTATTCCCTTCTTTTGAAAGCTGTGCGATCAATGTCCTTCCGACCTTGCCGCCGCCAACAATAATAATTTGCATAATTCTTTCCTTTCGATTAAGGATACGCAGCGATAATTCTGCTCCGTTCTTCCAGTGTGCAGCCATAACTCTTGTGCAATACCATCGCAGGCACGCTCTCGCTGCCTTCGTCTCGCAACGGTACTAAACTCGTGCAGCGCTGCCACTTGCACTCGTTAAGTGCCGGCGGCCTCAGAGCACCTGCTCCGTGTATTTGCACAAGAGTTATGGCTGCCAATCGCATTTCCGACGGGCAGAATTATCCTACAGATAATCAGAGGATAGTATAGCACCAAAACAACGGCTGCACAAGAAAAGGGCTGCCGAAATACACGGCAGCCCTTGTAAAAACTGGTTATTGCTCTTTGACACCAAGAAACGCGAACGGATCCTCATCATGCAGGAAATGCATCAGCTGGTACGCACAGTTCAGAGCGACCCGTTCCTCCTTCATAATTCGGATGATTTCCTCTTTATCTGCCAGAATCGTCTGGATCTCCTCGCTGCCTTCCTGATACTTGTCGCTGATCTCGCCTTCCGCATAACCGTAAACGATTGCACAGGATTCGTCGGTCATTCCGACCGTTGTATAACGAGGCTGCTCAAACATCGGATCCACATCCAGCGGTGTAAATGTCAGTCCGGTCTCCTCTTTCATCTCTCGAACCGCACCTTCCCGGTAATCCTCTCCCGGTTCTACCAGACCGGCCGGCATCTCATATACAAAGGTATTGATCGGATACCGATACTGGCGGATCAGAACGACTTTGTCATGCTTCTCTCCTGCAAGTGCATAGATGATCACTCCGTGTGCCTGATTCTCACCGGTCGAGATCTGCAGTTCCTCAATGCTCTTTGCACGGGAAGCTACCATATAATTACTCTGATGTCCCTTATCATTATGTCCCAATACCTGATACATATTCAAAAAACGATGATCGGTAAGTTTTTTTATTGAATCTATAACTGCCATCTTCCTGTCCTCCCGGCTGTACACATAAATCCGTTATTCTGCATTTTATCTTTGATATTGCATTTTATCTTTGATCCTGCATTCTATTTTCTGCACGAAGAGGCCCTCTGTCAAGTAGACAAAGGGCCTCTTCCGATATCTGCTGCAGAATCATATCCGCATCTTCTGTTTAATTATCTTCTCTAAATATCTTTGATCGGAATTGGCCTCCGGATCAATGTCTGCCTTTCAGAATCGGGGACAGCGGTTTGTAGATAACAAAGCAGATCAGTGCATTGATCAGTCCCTTGCAGATCGTGAACGGTACATTGAAGCAGATCAGGCATTTCAGAATGCTGTCCATGGACGGGATAATTGCCTGGTATGCGTTAACGATAACTTCCTGCGGCATGAAATTGTAATATACCGGGTAGACGATGAAATAGTTGAACGGAAGGGACATGATTCCCATTGCCAGTGCACCGGCCAGAGAAGCAATAAGCGCACCCTTCTTGTTTCTGTTCAGTTTGTAGATCAGTCCTGCGGTTCCTGTAAATACAGCACCAAGCAGGAAGTTGGACAGCTCACCGACTGCAAAGGAACCGGAAACCAGACTGTGGATCAGATTCTTGATCAGCTCGATCAGAATACCGGAAAGCGGTCCTACCGCAAATGCACCGAGAAGTGCCGGAAGATCGGAAAAATCAAATTTGATGAAGGTAGGCATCAGCATCGGAACCGGAAACTCGATCAGCTGCAGGATAAAAGCTGCTGCCGAAAGGATACCGGTTACCGCGATAAAGCGTACCAGATTTTTCTGTTTGTCTGCATTGGTTCTTGCAATCGTTGTTGTACTCATGTTTCTTCTCCTTTTTCTTTTTCGGAGATCTT